>CAMEMA010000084.1 GCA_945926705.1 uncultured Clostridia bacterium | reverse complement strand
CGGTTGATTTATATAAATCAGATTCTTATAAATATATTGTTGAAGACGGCAAAATAAGGCTTCCTTTTGCTTCTCTTGCCGGAGTGGGAGTATCTGCAGCTCAAAGCCTTAAAGATGCTGCTAAAGATGGAGAATACCTTTCTATTGATGATGTTCAAATACGTTCAAAAGTTACCAAAGCTGTAATTGAAACTCTTCAAGATGCCGGTATTTTAAAAGATCTTCCGGAAAGTAATCAAATGTCATTTTTCTAAAATATATTAAAATTTAATTATATTTTTAATTTAATAATATTAAATTATTTATTTTTTAATTTCAATAAGACTATTTCCTGTCATTTCTTTTGGTTTTTCTAAATCTAAAATTTCCAAAACAGTAGGAGAAATGTCACATAAAGAACCGCTTTCTTTCAAAATACAAGAATAATTATCCAGTGCAAAAATAACAGGGTTAGAAGTATGAGCAGTGAAAATCATTCCTGAATCGTCCAGCATTTTTTCCGCATTTCCATGGTCAGCAGTAATTGCGGTAATACCCCCATGTTTTCTATTTTCTTGAACTAAAACCCCTACACATTTATCTACTTCTTCAACAGCCTCTACAGTCGCTTTAAAATTGCCCGTATGTCCTACCATGTCGGGATTTGCAAAATTTACAACGATCAGATCATAATACTCTTTATTTATATTTTCAACCACACTACGAGTAATATCCGGAGCACTCATAGCGGGTTTTAAGTCATAAGTTTTTACATTAGGTGAATCTATTATTATTCTATCTTCATTTTTATATGGCTTTTCTATACCACCATTCAAAAAAAATGTTATATGGGCATATTTTTCTGTTTCAGCAATACGCAATTGCTTTAAACCTCTTGATGATATATATTCTCCTAAAGTATTTTTTATCTTACGAGTTTTGAATACTACGGAAACATTTTTAAAATTTTTATCATACTCGGTAAAACAACAATATTTTATTTTACCATCAAAGTCGTCAATAAACTTTTTTGTTATTTGTCTTACTCTATCCGGTCTAAAATTTATGCATAATACAGCATCATGTTTATTTAAACCACCATAACCCTCTCTAACACATGGGATAATGAATTCATCAGTAACGTTATTTGTATAAGATTCTTCAATAGCTTTTTTTAATGTGTCAAATTTTTTACCCTTTACGTTAACTATAGCGTTATACGCTTTTTCAATTCTATCAAAATGATTATCCCGGTCCATTGAATAAAATCTACCAGAAATTGTCTGAATTTTTCCAACTCCTATTTTTGTTGTAAACTTTTCCAGTTTTTCAAGATAACTCAATGCTGACGAAGGAGATGTATCCCTTCCATCCGTCCAAGCATGAATAGATATTTTATCAACATTCATTTTTTTAGCCAAGTTTAAAACAGCATAAAAATGATTTATGTGACTGTGAATTCCGCCATCTGAAACCAAACCCATTATGTGCAAGGTTGAGTTTTTCGATTTTACATAGTCAATAATGTTCAAAAGTTCGATATTTTTGTAAAAACTTCCGTCTTCAATACTTTTATTAATATATGTGAAATCCTGATATACAATTCTCCCTGCACCGATATTCATATGACCTACTTCAGAATTTCCCATTTGACCTTCCGGTAAGCCGACATTAACTCCGGATGCTTTTAGAATACATGTGGGACTGTTTTTAAATATTTTATCCAAATTGGGAGTTTTCGCACAATAAACAGCATTGGAAATTGTTTTTTCCCCTATTCCAAAACCATCTAAAATTAAAAGAATTACACTTTTTTTCATTATAGAATTTCTCCTATTTTATAATATACTATATTTTATTTAAGTTTTCCGAAATATTTATAATACTCCTAAATTTATCTGCATTGAGTGAAGCGCCACCTATAAGCGCACCGTCTACACAAGACAAATTTAAAAACTTCTCCACATTGGAAACATCTACTGAGCCACCATAAATAAACGAACATTTAAAATTTGTTTTAAACTCTGCAGAAATAAATTTTTCAATATTATGCGAAACATCGGAAATTTCTTTTTCAGTTACTATTTTACCTGTACCTATCGCCCAAACAGGTTCATAAGCAATAATTATTTTTTTTAACATTTCGGAATTTAAATCCTTTAAACCAAATTTCAATTGATTATTTAATACATCTAATTTTTGACCGTTATTTCTTTGCTCCCAAGTTTCACCTATACATAAAATTACTTTTAGACCGCTTTCAAGCGCTGCTTTCACTTTCTTATTTATAATTTCATCACTTTCACCAAAATAATTTCTCCTTTCACTATGACCCAGTATTACATATTCCACTCCCAGACTTCTTAACATTTCTGCGGAAATTTCTCCTGTAAATGCCCCTTGTACTTCAAAATGACAATTTTGGGCCCCCAACTTTATTCCATTTTTCAAACATGTTTCTCTCATTGCATCCAAACTTAAAAAAGTCGGACAAATTATGACTTCATTTTTGTATAATTTAGAATTTTTCAATAATTCTCTTATAAACGTAACTGATTCCTCAACTGTTTTGTTCATCTTCCAATTAGCAATTAAATACTTTTTAGAATTCACTGAAACTACACCTACTTATTTTAAATATTTTCTATATTATAGAATAAAATTACTAAATAATAAACTATATTGTCTATTAATTATAGTATGTATAATGGGGGAAAATTTTGTAATATAGTAAACAAAAATATACCTACGCATATAAAACAATACACAAAAAATAAATTTAACTTCAGGCTTATTATTTTATTAAATACAATTTCAATTTTTTTCTTATGACAATATATAATATTCTAAGCTAATAATATTAACCTATCTTTTAATAATTTTTATTTTGTTTTTTATAAATCTAACTTTAGAAAATAAAAAACTCTTGTACACCTAAATCGATGTACAAGAAATAATAATTAACTTTAAGGTAAAAAAGCATAACGCCAGCTCTAATTCATCTTAGTTATAGTGTCCTCATGTACACAATGACACCAAAATTCAAACTTATTATTTAAAAGTAAGTTGAACTATACCACTTCTAAGAATTAAAAAACGTTCAATGCCTGATCCCTTTTTTGCACTTTTGTTTAGAATCAATCTGTATATAACAAACCCCATCCAAACTATAGTATTTGTTAAATTCAGCATAAGCATCAATATATTTTTGAATCTTATTCTTCACATTACTTTATGCAAATTCTGATATGTCATTTAATATTTCTCATTTTTTTTCTATTCAAACAATCCCAAAATTTTAATAAAAGTGATTTTATCCCTTTCTCATTTAAAATTTCTAATAAGAAAGCTTTGAATTTTATTTGATTTATATAAAACAACATATATTTTCAGCATTCATAAAAATAAATCCCTATTTAAAATTTTTATTAATTAATCTTCAACCTCATCTTCAACCGCATCTTCATTCGCAAAAGTAGTGAGAACTGCTTGGCCATTATTCACCATTACTGATTTTGCGTTAATTCCACGTGAAGCAAATGCGTCATCCATTTGACGTGCTCTATCTCCATTAGAAGATGGTATATATCCAGAGGGTTTTGTGACATTTGGAGTTTTGGGTTTACGTTTCCACCAATAACATCCAGCACCCGCTCCTGTCGCTGCTATTATCAGACCTGCACTAATTAAAGCTTTTTTGTGAGTTTGGCTCATTCCACCTACTGCTTTGTTTAAGGTTTCTTCATCAAGCTCCGAAATTAATGCACTCATAGCTTCCTCTACAGGACTTAATTTTTCATTTTCCATAATTATTTACCTCCATTTTTATTAAATATATAAATTGTACTAACAACTATATTATATTTATAATTTATAATTTGTCAACTACTATTTATTTTAATTTTTATATTTTAAACTATTAATCATAAAAAAATAATATAATTCATCATCAAAAAATATATCAATTTATACTTTGGTTTTAAAAACAATCCCAAATTATCGATTTAATCATATGTAATCTAAAATTGATAAATAGATCTTATATTAATAAATTTTATCCTGATCTAATATTTAAATTTCAAATTTTTCTGTTCTATATTTTACTAAACTAGTCTTATATACTCTATGGCATCTTTAAAATTATACATGTGTAGATAACATGAATGTCTTCGTTTTAATTTCTATTGGTATGATTTAATAACCATGCTTTAAATCACAATTGTATACAAAAAACCACACTATAAAGTGTGGAAAATTTAATCTCATATTATGTAACGAAATAAAACACAAAAATGGAGCTACCGGGCGGACTCGAACCGCCGACCTGCTGATTACGAATCAGCTGCTCTACCAACTGAGCTACGGTAGCGTATAGTCTAATTATAATAAATTAAAATGTATTAGTCAATAAATATTAAAAATAAAGCAACATAAACTCAGAAGAGTATGTTGCTAAAATATAATAAACAATACTTAAATGTAAATCATCTACGAAATAATACAGCAACTGTCAACCGGAAGAGAATCCTTTCCATAAACCGGGATAAAATTATCAGGTCTGTAAGATCCATCGCTGCGGCCAAAGCATTGCATACCGATTTTAGGTTGTCTAGCTAAAGGATATTTTATTTCTTTCATTGCCGGATAACCGTCATTGTCTCTACAATCACGAAAAGCTCTGTTACAAACCAATTTTACATCACTTCCCGACATATCAACTGACTCTATTCCATATACCCTATCAAAAGTCGCTCCTTCATTAAGTATCCTGCCGAAATCTTCACCAATTTTTTGTACATTACCTAAAATTATAACTTTCTTTATAGGAGGAACTTTCACCTCTTCCATTACTTGACGGCTATGTTCATCCAAGTTTGCCATTTTAGCTGCAATATAAGCGTCTTTGAATTGTCTGTCCGTTTGAGGATTTGTGCTTGCTGCTTCTCTTCTATTTCTAGCCTGATAGTCCAATTCCATTCTACAAGCTTTTGCCATATCAAAATACGCAACACCGTTTACAACAAAATTATAAGCTGTCCCATACCTGCTTCCTTCATAACCGGTAAC
>CAMEMA010000083.1 GCA_945926705.1 uncultured Clostridia bacterium | reverse complement strand
GCATTTTCAGGAACATCACTTTTAACAGTATGATTGTTTACTGTATCAGCATTTCCACCATTTGCAGGAAGTGTTGTAGGAATTTCACTCGCAATTTTACTTGAACTCCAAGTTTTGTTCTCAACAGTTTCATTATCTGAAATCTGAACACTATCAAGTCCCTTATTGCCTTTAGGAATAGCAAAGTTAAATACTGCTTCTTTTGTTTCAGTATTAACAGATACAGACGCGCTTGCTAATTCATTGCTATCAACAGTAGTTACTTCTCCAATGGAAGGTGTATAAGTTGTACCATCCTTACCATCTTTACCATCAAGTCCTGCAATTCCCTGTGCTCCTGCTTCGCCCTTGTCCCCTTTTTCCCCTTTTATACCTTCTGTATTCATATAGGTTACAAGAGAATAAGGTGTATCTGTCCCATCTGCTGTGTAACGATATACTGGATAACCCTTACCTTCTTCAAAGACGTGTATCATAAACATAAGACCGATTTCTGGGAAATCTGCTTCATTGAACTCTTCAATGCCAACTTCATATTGCTTATAAATAAGAAAAGGGTAGCCATCATCACCTTTCTCCCCTTTTACACCTTGTATGCCTTGCTGACCTTGTAATCCAGTTTCACCTTTCTCACCACGTTCGCCTTGTATTCCTTGAATACCTTGTCTACCCATAAGGTTAGGAGTTGTAAATGTACCATTAGCATCAGTAATATCTAATTTGTAATCGTCTTCTGTGTTGTTTGCGTTTTCAACGACAGTAGGTGAGTAACCATCAACACCATCTGCTCCTTTTTTTCCATCTTTACCGTTCAGACCATCCTTTCCATCCTTTCCGTTTGTTCCATCAATACCGTCTTTACCATCCATTACATCAATAGTAGATGTTTTTACAGTTCCATCCTCTAATGTATATGAAAATGTAACTCTATTTCCACCATCAATAGGTGTGGTAGAGATGATGACGTTTTTAGATATAACCTCACCTCCTCCACTTACTTCAATCTTTCTAAATCCAGGTATTACTACTCTTGCCATTATTGTTCTCCTTTCATTGATTCAATTTCATGTTCTAAATACCAAAGTGCTTTCTTTAAATCTTGTTCTTTGGAATTATTACCTTTCTTTCCTGCACGGCTAATATATTTGACTACATTTCCAAGACAAAAGTCTAAATTCCATGCATCTATAACTTTGATTGCTTCATAAGGATTATCTTTGCCACCATAATGTGACGGATGATTGACTTGTTCTTGCATACACTACCTTCCTTTCCTTTTCCAAACACGTTCCATCGCGTATCTTGTCATATCTATCGAATGGTTATCCTTATCCGGATATACAGAAGTAGGATTTCCATCTTTATCCAATTCATACTCGTACTTTTTAAATTCTTTAGCAGTTTCAGGGCATCTTACTGGGTCTATAACAATCTTGATAAGAGATTGTAGCCACTTCATTCCATATCTTACACTATCCGGACCTTTTTCTGCTCCTCTTGCATTGATGCCATAACTTCTATAATCTGCTATGGACTTATTCTCGGCACTATCACAAGTTACTACATCATATCTTCCAAGGTTGAATTTCTCTTTTAGTATCTTCCCTGTCTCACTATTTCTCATTTTGTTTGTTCGGAATTCTTCAAAGATATACAATATCATCCTTGCAGAATCATAGTGCATACAACCATAATGGAACGGGTCTGGAAACCATCCCCAGTCTACACCTCTATATAATCTATCAAATCTTGATATTTCCTCATCTGTTATTTGTCTGATTTCAAGATTATCAAATACTTCCGTACCGTTTCCTATAGGTATTCCAAGATACTCATGTTCGTAGGCTTTTGGATTTACCATTTTAAGCCATTCAGCATCATCTATAAACTGTTGACCTAACCACTCTATAGGGGATGTTAGATATGTCGTTTGAGATACTAATGTATCTTCCCTCAACTTCTCTTTCTCTATATAGTCATTCGCCCAGTTTTGTCTTGACTTTGGTGGGTTCATTGATTTGAATACAACAAAATCATTACCACCACGAACTACAGATTGTTGTACTTTACGAATTTCCTCTTCCCCTGCAAACTCATCAAATTCCTCGAACCAAAGATAACCTATATACCCAAATGGTACTTTGATTGATTTTGATTTAGCGGCTTTATCCAATCCTTTGAATATAATTTTCTGCCCGGTTGGAAGATATTCAGCTCTCATTGGAGATTTAGTCAATTTCCATAAATGACTAACACCTAAAATATCAACTGCCCATTCAATTTGAGAAAATACTGAGGTTTCAAGTGTATCTCCTACTTTTCTATATATTACTGCGTGCTTATTCTTATTTTCCTTTTTCATCATACTATAGATTATCTCTATAGATACAAAAGAAGATTTTAAAGAACCACGTCCACCTGTCAAATCATAATAAGTATGTCTTCCGGATTGTATATCCTTATGAACACTATAGAATGCTTTTCCTATACACTTTGAAAGTGGCCTGCCTTTAATTACTTTCTTCATCTAAATCATCCTCTATCTCAATATCATCATCCGGAATATCATCTATAATATTGACAGCACACTCAATATTCAAGTTCCTAGCTCTTACATCCAAACGTCTAGCCAACTCACTTGCGGCTTTTGTTCTTTCACTTAATGCAGGGTCTAAATCGAACTGGTCTTTCTTTTCACCTCTCATTACTGATGTGAGATATTCCATCACTTCCTGAATATCTGCTATCTTATCAGACTCAAGTCTTTCCGTAATTGCCTGTATATATGCGGAGACTTTAACATTAGTTAATAATCTTGAACCTTGCACACTTGCTGTCTTAGGACTATATCCTGCTTTAATGGCTGATTGGTTTATGTTATTAGTTTTCATATATTCTTGAACAAAATCTATTTGTCTTTTGTTAAGATGTTTCTTTGCTTCTTTTTCTTTACTTGTCTCCTTCTTCATTTTTTACCTCCTGCCAAATTTCATTTAATTTATTTATCACTTTTATCTGCGAAGCTGTTCTTAATAATTCATCTTTTCCGTGTTTTAGAATATATACCTTTATAAGCCTATCTTGTTCTTCTGAATAGAACTGTTGAGTATTTATATAGATTATATATCCTTTTTGTTTTAATGCTGTTTGTAACTTATACATTAGTTTAGACATATCTGCCATCTTATGTTGCCCGCCTCCTTTTCAATAAAATGTTTTTTAATTTTATTATAACATAATTTTTTAATTTGTAAAGAAAAAAAGTATAGGACGTTATATCCTATACTTTTCATTTCGTTATTTTCTTTTCTTTCTATATACTCTATTCAACCCTTTGAACTTTACGCCTAAATAGTCATTTAATTCTCCTTGCCTCTTATATAATGCTCGCTTCTTTTCTTCATTTTGTTTTTGAAACTCTGCGTACTTTGGACAAGAAGAATGACATTTATATGTTCGTTCCCTGCAATCTTTACAGCACGTTTTTATATTTTTATCCATATGGTATCTCCTTATTCTATAAGATTTGAAAGAATAATTATAAGATTGTACTCACTATAATCTTTTGAGTACATATTCTTACTATCAATTTCTATCACAGAGAATCCTAGCCATACAATAATTATTATTGATATTGCATATAGTAAATTTGATAATTTTTTATTCATTTACTTATCCTCCTCAACAATTTTTATTTTACACCCGAATTTTTCTTCAACTTCTTTCATTGTCACTTCTTTGTATTCTTTACGTTCCCAAAGAAGTTTTTTTGGAGCATCTGCACTGTATGGATAAGAAGAATAGACACTCATTATGTCAATATGCGGAAATCTAGAATTTGTCATGTCTTGATTATAATTTGATAAGCTTGTCCATGTATCTGATATTTTATTATTAAAAGAAAGTCCTGCCAGAATATCTCCTTCATCAATAAAATCTCTCATGACAATATTATACTTTCCTTCTCTTGTTTTAACTATCATTCCGGTTTTTAAATCATCTAATGTCATAACTATTCCTCGCTTTCCATAATTTTTTATGATTAGTTTCTTGCTGATACTTTTTCCAACATATTGCCCCCATACCTATTTCTATCGCTTTTCCATTCTTCAACTTTCTTCCACATCTTTTGCACGTTGTTTGATTTAATTTGTTTATCATATCCTTTAGTTTTCCCCTCCCTGTTATAACTCGAATTGTATCATTATTGCCCGGTTCATATTGCTTATCGAACGCGAGTCCAAATGGCAGATAAAGTTACTCAATTGATTCTTATGTATAACGCACGTATTTTCCGGGAGCAAATAACTCTTTCTTGTGTCTTTCTTGTGCATTACAGTAACTGACTGATGTTGTGGTAATCTATCTTTTTTTGATGTCATAGGGATGACATTTAAAAGGTCGCAGTACTTGTTATTATATGAATTGCTTATAACTACTACAGGCCTCACACCACCTTCCATATGTTTTACAACATGACTTAGAGGCCTTAAGTCCGCCCAATACACGTCTCCTCTCAATATTTTTCTAAAATTTTTCTCCGTATTCAAAGTACCATCTCCTTTTCTAATTTTGTTCTTGCTCTCTTTAACAATCTGCTGGCGTAAGATTGTGTAACTCCAAGCTTTTCTCCAATCTTCTTCTGATTATAACCATTATAGGAAAGCTTACAAGCTAAAAGCTCTTGTTCTGTTAGTATATCCGGGAGATGCATATGAATCACATCCATGAATGGCTCTCTTCCAGATGTCAGCAATTCTCCGAATTCGCATTTTCTGTCCTGATTTTTAGGGTCTCTCATAATGTGGTTCAAAGAAAGTGTATTTTTATTTACCTTTCTTTTATTAGCGTTTTCACCCCTGTCATGCTGTAAAAATTCATTATACATAACCTTTATCGCAAATGTGCTAAACTTTGACCTTTCGGGGTCAAAATTCATTGCGGCTTTACATAGTCCAATAGCGAGTATATCATAATACTCTTCTTGATTTAATTTATATTTGTGCAAAGTATGGTAGATTAGGTTATGATTTTCTTCGACAAGTTTTTTCTGCTGTTCGTCTAACATATGTATTTTCCTCCTT
>CAMEMA010000082.1 GCA_945926705.1 uncultured Clostridia bacterium | reverse complement strand
ATGGTGGTGTCCTGTATTTTAAAACTAAGGTAGACGATCACTACGATGGGAAAAATTTGAAAATATATGCTCAAGATAGCAATGGCAATATCGAACAGGTAAAACCGTTAGATAGTGATAATACAGATAAAAGTAAAGTTGTCTATGAATATAAGGTAACCAAATCTGTTGTATTAATCGCCTCAGATATAGAGCCATTGACTTATAAAGTGTCGTTTAAACAAGATGATAACGCCAACGGGAAAATAAGATTTGTAAATCAATATACACTTGAAGAAATAAAAGATGATGTTGATATATCTTACGGAAAAGACTATGGATTTCGAATCAAGTCAGACGAGGGGACAGATATTTCTAATTTGCAAGTTTATGATACTGCCACAGTAGGGGGAAGTACTGAAACCCACGTTTTACAACCGGTAAACGGAATATATACCATAAGAAGTATAGATAAAAACCATACTATTTCATACGCTAATACGCAAAAAAATAAATACAAAATAAATTTCCGAACAATACAAGGGGTAAGTTGCTTAAACGAAAGCGGCAACGACATAGGAACTCAAACAGAAGTCGAATATGGAAATAGCTACACATTTATTGTATCTGTCTCAGATGCATATAACCATTCCACCCCAACTGTTAAATTAAAAAAAGAAGGAGCTTTAGATGAAGATTTAACTTCTGTTGATGGTAAAAAATACACCATTAAAAATATTACAACAGACTGCACAGTAGTAATAAGCAATGTTACAAAAAACTCTTATAAAGCTACTTTCGAACCTACAGAAGGTGTTATATACAAAACTGCGAAAAATAAGCCTTTTACAGAACCTCAAGAGGTAGAGTATGATGGAAATTTGTACTTTAAGGTTTCGTTAATGGATGCTTATGATCAGTCATATCCTTGGGTATTATTAAATGGTGAAAAAACTCTTGTTGAAAACGGCGGAGTATATAATTTGGAAAATATACGAAGTGACGTGGTAATAACAGTCAAAAACGTTACAAAAAATCCGGAAGAAGTAACGATAGATGATGTAAATAAAGTTCCGGATGAAGTCGCCACCGAAAATGACATAAATGATGTTGTTAAGGCAACTTTAACTTATGATTCTCTAAGTGACGAAGAAAAATTAAAGGTAATAAATAATGCAAAACTTAAGGAAGCTCAACAAAAAGTCGGTGAACTTAATCATTCCGAAAAAGGAGTAAGTATAAGCGGAGTAGACTGGAACGTTAAATTGGTAGTCACTGCACTTACTGAGGATGAGGGGAAAATGAAGGAATTTGACCAAAAAGTCGATAGAAGGTCATTAATTTCACTTTATGAAATACATCTTATAGATCTATTGACAAATAAAGAATATGAAGTTCCTTATGGAAAAAAAGTTTCCATAAATCTTCCTGCGCCGGACTTAACAGGTTATAGCAATACTGTCGTTGCTCACGAGAAGAAAAGCGGAATGATGGAATATTTAGATGCCAATATAGTTGACAATACAGTTCAATCCCAAACATCATCATTCAGTTTATTTGGAATTGCAGCCAAAAAAATACCTAACTATTCCGAAAATCCTTCAGATACGCAAATAGCTGTATCAGATTTAGTGGATAATGAACAAGAATTACAATCACTTCTCGGGGAAGGACTTGTATCCAAGCTCGGAAATATAATGGATGATTCCGAAGAAAATAATTCAGACTCTTCAGATAAAAATTCAAAAGACAATTCAAACGAAGACAACTCAAACTCAGAAGTAACTTCAATGGATACTGACGAAAATTCAGATTCTGCATACTCGTCAGGAGATGAAAAGGTAGGTATCGGAAATATAGATCTTACAAAAGCGTATAATTGGGCATTGGATCATGAATTTATTTCTGTTATAATCATATTGATAATCGGCTCATTATTAATATGGCTTTTGATAGGATTAAGTCATAGAAAAAAGGATTCTGAAGATGAAGAAAAATCAAATAAATAAATAATTATTAAGATGCGGGCAAACTTTTTTAGGAATGCTCGCATTAATTATATTAAATAAAAGACAGGAGATAAATTTATGTTAAAATCTTTAAAAAATAAAATTTCAGTTATAATTGGCTTTTTAATGTTGTGTTTAAAAAGTGACTTTATTTTAGCGGTTAAACCTTCGGATTTTATTCCCTATTTTAATCAACTGCAGTACATAAAATCGAGATATAGTGATCAAGAAACTTTAAAGCTTATAAATTTAATGATAGATCGCACCGAAAATATAATATCAGAGCAATCAAAATATTCATCGGAAATATCTGTTAACAGACAGATATACAAACATTTAATAGTTCCGTTTTTGGTCAGTGCTTTTTATGATAAATTTAAAAATCCCGAGACATTTCCAAAAGAGGTAAAAGAAAATAAACTGGACTGCAAACTATGTCTTGGAAAGGATATGTATGAAAAATATTGGTGTTTTATTCTTGAAAACGGACGCTTAATTATAAACAGTTATTATTGAAATTAAAATTTTTGGTCGTAATTTTCATGGTACTCATTTCATAAATTATTAAAAAGTAAATTTATTATTATGGAGTGAAAATATACACATGAGCACAGGAAGACTCAGAATAAGCGTTTTTGATAACACAATCGGTAAACCTGCACCAAATTCTACAATAAAAATTTCTCAATCGAATCAGCCGGAAAAAATAATAGAAGAACTTATAACTAATGAATCCGGACAATCAGACACAATAATACTGAATACTCCCCCGTTAGATTATTCTCTCAATCCGGATTCCCCTATGCCTTACGCTGAATACAATATTGATGTTACAAACAGTCAATTAGGCAATGTATCAATTAAAAATATGCAGATACTACCTGATGTCATAGCTGAACAAAATGTGTTTTTAACTAAACCTATAAATAGCGAATCCTCTCGAAATTTTGTAATTCCACCACATACTTTATACGGAGAATATCCTCCGAAAATTGCCGAAGATGATGTAAAAGAATTGCCACGTTCTACGGGATTTGTTGTTTTGGACGATGTAGTAGTTCCGGAATTTATAGTAGTACACGACGGTGTACCAGATGACACATCGGCTACGGATTACTGGATACCATACAAAGATTACATAAAAAATGTTGCAAGTTGCGAAATATACGCTACGTGGCCTGAAGAATGTATAAAAGCAAACGTATTAGCCATTATATCGTTTACTCTAAACAGAGTTTATACTGAGTGGTATCGAAGTAGAGGAAAAAATTTTACAGTAACTTCCTCTACTGCTTATGACCAAAAATTCGTATATCAAAGAAATTTTTTTCAAGAAATTTCTAGAGTTGTTGATGACATATTTACAAACTACATAACAAAACCCAACATAAAGCAGCCTTTATTTACACAATACTGTGACGGAAAAAATGTGACATGTCCTGAATGGCTTTCGCAATGGGGCTCGAAATATCTTGCAGAAAACGGAAATGGATATTTGGATATACTGAGAAATTATTACGGAACAGACATTTATCTAGACTCTGCCACTCAAGTTACCGGTATTCCGGTATCTTTTCCCGGAACAGAATTACAATCAGGGTCAACCGGAGAAGCCGTCAGAACTGTTCAGAGACAACTAAACTCTATAAGTAATCATTATCCTCTTATAAATAAAGTTGCAGTAGATGGAGTTTTTGGTCAAAACACAGTAGATGCGGTTAAAAAATTTCAGGAGATTTTCGGACTTCCTCAAACCGGAACAGTAGACTATGCAACATGGTATGAAATATCAAAAGTATTCACCGCTGTAGAACGTTTAGCTTAAAATTTAATTAAATATTTATTCATAGTTTGTCAAAATACAAATTAAGATACCCCTTAAATTATTGACTGTTTTATACTTTTTGTGCTATTCTTATCTCTGATAAAAATTAAGTTTTTTAACAATAACTCAGAGATAGGAAGTATAAAATGCGTAAAACCGATATAAGTAAATACGGAAATTCTTACAAAGGAAACAGCATTTCACATAGGAACAATAAAAAAAGAAAAAACAAAAGATGTATATCATCTATATTCAAAATTATATATAGATTACTTTTAAGTATGATTTGTATCGGAGCAATGACAAGCTTTTTTGTGGTGTTTTCATTGATAATGTGTAGGTCAACCATACTGGAAAATGATATGGCGCTGAATATAAATGCTTCAAAAATGGCTCTGACTAGTTTTGTTTACGTAAACGATGAAAACGGAGTCCCACAAGAATATCAAAGAGTTTACAATCTTGAAAATCGTGTATGGGTGAATTTTCAAGACATACCCCTTAACATGAGAAACGCAATAGTTGCAATAGAAGATAAACGCTTTTATGAACATCACGGTGTAGATTTGCCCAGAACCATCGGAGCAATGTTTAACTTATTCAAAGGTACGCAAAGTTATGGAGGGTCTACACTTACTCAGCAACTTATAAAAAACATAACTGAAGACAATCAAGTAAGTTTAACCAGAAAACTACGTGAAATTTTCAGAGCGATAGAACTCGAAGAAAGATATTCCAAAGATGAAATACTTGAATCATATTTGAATGTAGTAAATTTTGGAGGAGGAAGCAGAGGAGTCCAAGCAGCTGCAAATCTTTATTTTAACAAAAATATACAAGACTGTTCTCTCGCCCAATGTGCAACTATAGCTGCTATTACCCAAAATCCAACGGCATATAATCCCATATATCATCCCGAAAACAATAGAATAAGGCGTGAAACAGTATTAAAAGAAATGACTGAACAAGGTAAAATTTCAGAGCAAGAATGCGAAAATGCTATGGAAGAATCGGCAAATATGACATTCAGCGAAGGTTCTGATTATGAAAAAAACCAAAAATCTTATTCTGTGAGAAATTGGTATATAGAAACATTGATAAGAGATATCGTAAACGATTTATGCGATAAATATCGTATAGGAAAATCTGCTGCTGAAGACATGATTTATACTCAAGGCCTAAAAATTTACTGTGCTATGGATTCAAGAGCTCAGGAGATTGCCGAAAATACAATTAAAGACCCTCAAATAATGCCAAAAGACAAAAATTTAGAATTGGGATACACTATGATGGATTTTGACGGAAGAATCCTGG
>CAMEMA010000081.1 GCA_945926705.1 uncultured Clostridia bacterium | reverse complement strand
CTCACCTATAGACTGTGCGGCAATTATTCCTACCGCCTCACCTACTGCAACCGGAGCGCCATTTGCAAGGTTGGAACCATAACATTTTTTACATACACCTTGTTTAGACTTACAGTTGAGAATTGAACGAATTTCAATCCGTTGTACTCCATGAGAAATTATAATTTCGGCATCTTGATGGTCCATAAGTTTATCTTTTGAAACCAAAACTTCTTTAGTATTTGGATCAATAAAGTCATAGCACAAATATCTTCCTATCAAGCGTTCTTCAAGGCTTTCGATTGACTCTTTACCATCCTTTATTTCAAACACGGTAATACCTTTAACTGCACCACAGTCATCTTCTCTGATAATAATTTCCTGAGAAACGTCAACCAAGCGACGTGTAAGGTATCCGGAGTCAGCTGTACGCAAAGCTGTATCCGCAGAACCCTTTCTTGCACCACGTGATGCAATAAAGTATTCCAATATATTGAGACCCTCACGATAGTTACCTCTGATAGGAATTTCTATAGTAGTACCCGAAGCATTGGCTATAAGTCCGCGCATACCGGCAAGCTGTCTTATCTGACTCATAGAACCACGAGCACCGGAATCAGCCATCATAAACACAGGATTATATCTGTCAAGATTTGCTTGCAACGCCTTTGAAACGTCATCGGTTGCTCTTTCCCAAATTTTAAGAGTATGACTTTTTCTTTCATTATTTGAAATAAGACCGCGTCTGAAATCTTTAACAATCAAATCAATGTCTTTTTCAGCTTCAGCCAAAATATCTTTTTTAGCTGGAGGTATAACTGCATCTCCTACTGCTATTGTTATTGCACCTCTAGTTGAATATTTATATCCCAGTGCCTTAATTTTATCAAGTATTTCTGAAGTAATTTGAGTACCATGAACTTTTATACAAGCATCTACTATATTTCCCAGTTGTTTTTTCCCCACCAAGAAATCTATTTCCAAATCAGCTTCTTTTTCAGGATCGGTACGATCAACAAAACCCAAATCCTGCGGTATAGATTGATTGAATATTATTCTTCCTGGGGTTGTTTCAATTAACCTGACTTTACCTTTTAAATTTCGTCTTACTTTTATTCTTGCGTGAAGTCCAACATCTTTTGCATCATAAGCCATTAAAACCTCATTGAAATCTCTGAAAACTTTTCCTTCTCCGAGCTCTCCGGTTTTATCTAAAGTTAAATAATATGAACCCAAAACCATATCTTGCGTTGGAACTGTTACCGGGCGTCCGTCTGAAGGTTTCAAAAGATTTCCCGATGAAAGCATTAAAAATCTTGCTTCAGCTTGAGCTTCTGCCGAAAGAGGAACGTGAACAGCCATTTGGTCTCCATCGAAGTCGGCGTTGTAAGCAGAACATACAAGAGGATGCAATTTAAGCGCACGACCTTCAACCAAAACAGGTTCAAATGCCTGTATGCCAAGTCTATGGAGAGTAGGAGCGCGGTTTAATAAAACAGGATGTCCTTTAATTACTATTTCAAGTGCATCCCAAACTTCCGGACGGCATCTGTCTACAGCTTTTCTTGCCGCTTTTATATTGCTTACTACGCCAATTTCAACAAGTCTTTTCATAACAAAAGGTTTGAACAATTCCAATGCCATTTCTTTCGGAAGTCCACACTGATATATTTTCAGTTCAGGTCCTACGACTATAACTGATCTTCCTGAATAATCGACACGTTTTCCAAGCAAATTCTGTCTGAATCTTCCCTGTTTACCCTTAAGCATGTCTGAAAGAGACTTTAAAGGTCTATTATTTGGGCCGGTAACTGGTCTGCCTCTACGTCCATTATCTATTAGTGCATCAACTGACTCTTGAAGCATTCTTTTTTCGTTTCTTATGATAATATCAGGGGCTCCCAAATCCATAAGCCTTTTAAGACGATTATTTCTGTTTATTACACGTCTGTACAAATCATTTAAATCAGAAGTAGCAAATCTTCCTCCGTCTAGTTGAACCATAGGGCGCAAATCCGGTGGAATTACCGGAAGAACGTCCAAAATCATCCATTCAGGACGGTTGCCGGACATTCTAAAAGCTTCTACCGCTTCAAGTCGTTTAAGCAATCTTATTTTCTTTTGACCGCTCGCTGTAACAAGTTCTTCTTTAATATCATTTGAAAGATTTTCCAAATCTATTTTTTTCAGAAGCTTCTTAATAGCCTCCGCTCCCATTCCGGCTTCGAAATCATCTTCATATTTTTCACGCATATCTCTGTATTCTTTTTCGGTCAAGAATTGTTGATCATTAAGTTCTCGCACATTACCCGAGTCTATAACAACATATAGTGCAAAATACAAAACTTTTTCTAGCATTCTTGGAGACATATCAAGAACAAGACCCATTCTTGAAGGAATACCCTTAAAATACCAAATATGAGATACAGGTGCAGCAAGCTCAATGTGACCCATGCGTTCACGGCGAACTTTTGATCTCGTAACCTCTACTCCGCATCTATCACAAACTTTTCCTTTATACCTTATTCTTTTATATTTTCCGCAGTGACATTCCCAGTCTTTCTGTGGTCCAAAAATACGCTCACAAAACAAACCATCAGTTTCCGGTTTCAGTGTTCTGTAGTTTATGGTTTCGGGCTTTTTAACTTCTCCGTATGACCAACTTCTGATTTTTTCGGGAGAGGCTAAGCCTATCTTTATTGATTCAAAAATATTAAAATCCATACCGTAACCCCTTAAGATTTATTATAAACATGCATTTTTAAAAACACCACGAAAATGAGAATACCTTTTAAGGTACCTCATTCTCGATATTATTAAAATTCTTCGTCGTCGATATCTTCATCAAAATTAGAATCCATATCGTCATCTTCAAGGCTCTCTCCTTCGGAATCCTCTATTCCGTAACTTTCCTTGCTGTCATTGGTCATTACTTCAGGGCCAAGAATATCCTTTTCTATGGTAAGACCTGTATCCTCTTCTTCATCAAAGTCTCTCTTAAGGTCTATTTCATTGTTATCTTTGTCAAGAATAGATAAATCAAGTCCCATTGATTGCAATTCCTTTATAAGAACTTTGAAAGATTCCGGAATTCCCGGTTTAGGAATATTTTCACCCTTAACTATTGCTTCGTAAGTCTTTACCCTACCTACAACGTCATCAGATTTAACGGTAAGAATTTCTTGCAATGTATACGCCGCTCCATACGCTTCTAAAGCCCAAACTTCCATTTCTCCGAAACGTTGACCACCAAACTGCGCTTTACCTCCAAGAGGTTGCTGTGTAACAAGAGAGTATGGACCTGTCGAACGAGCATGAATTTTATCGTCAACCAAGTGGTGAAGTTTAAGATAATACATATATCCAACAGTTACAGGGTTATCAAAATACTCTCCGGTTCTACCGTCTTTAAGCCACATCTTTCCTGTTTCACTGTACCCGGCATCTTTAAGACATTGGAATATATCATCTTCATGAGCTCCGTCAAATACCGGTGTAGCAATCTTCCAACCAAGCGCTTTAGCTGCATATCCCAAGTGGACTTCCAAAACCTGACCGATATTCATACGTGAAGGAACGCCGAGCGGGTTAAGAACTATATCAAGCGGAGTACCATCGGGCAAAAATGGCATATCCTCAACAGGAAGAATTCTAGATACAACACCCTTATTACCATGACGCCCTGCCATCTTATCTCCTACGGAAATTTTTCTCTTTTGTGCAATATAACATCTTACAACTTTATTTACTCCCGGAGAAAGTTCATCTTTACTGTTTTCACGCGTAAATACTTTAACGTCAACAACAATTCCATACTCACCATGCGGAACACGAAGCGAAGTATCTCTTACTTCCCTTGCTTTTTCTCCAAAAATTGCTCTAAGTAATCTTTCTTCTGCTGTAAGTTCTGTTTCTCCTTTCGGAGTTACTTTTCCAACCAGAATATCTCCCGCACGAACTTCAGCACCCACTCTTATAATTCCATCTTCATCCAAATCACGCAGCAAATCTTCGTTGACATTCGGAATATCTCGCGTAATTTCTTCAGGTCCAAGTTTGGTATCTCGAGATTCCATTTCATACTCTTCTATATGAATAGAAGTATAAACATCTTCTCTTACTATTTTTTCACTTATTAATACAGCGTCTTCGTAGTTATATCCTTCCCAAGTCATAAATCCAATTAAGGCATTCTTTCCAAGACTTATCTCACCTTTATCGGTTGCAGGACCATCTGCAAGAACTTCTCCAGCAACAAACTTCTGTCCTACTGAAACAATGGGAACCTGATTTACACATGTACTTTGGTTAGAACGGGCAAATTTTATAAGATTGAATCTTTCGTTTCTACCTGAATTATATCTGACAACTATTTTATCCGCACTTACACTTAAAACTTCTCCATCTTCTTTAGCCAAAATACAAACTCCTGAATCCACTCCGGCTTGATATTCAATACCTGTTCCCACTATGGGCGCTTCACTTTTTAAGAGAGGAACAGCTTGTTTCTGCATGTTTGAACCCATCAATGCACGGTTTGCGTCATCGTTTTCAAGGAAAGGAATCATAGCAGTTGCAACAGAAACTACCATTTTAGGAGATACATCCATATAATCCGGTTGCGAACGTTCAACTTCAACGAATTGATCCCTGTATCTTCCGTTTACTTTTGCATTAACAAAATGTCCCTCTTCATCTAAAGGTTCATTTGCCTGCGCAACTATATAATCATCTTCTTCGTCAGCTG
Organism: uncultured Clostridia bacterium; assembly: GCA_945926705.1. Taxonomy (GTDB): domain Bacteria; phylum Bacillota; class Clostridia; order Oscillospirales; family Acutalibacteraceae; genus UMGS1491. The sequence goes on along the minus strand of CAMEMA010000081.1, from coordinate 582 downwards.
TCATGTAAACTACTTCAGAAGTAACCTTTCCCGTTGCCTTATCAACTTTTCTGAACGGTGCTTCTATAAATCCATATTCGTTCACTCTTGCAAAAGTCGAAAGGTAAGAAATCAATCCTATATTCGGGCCTTCCGGGGTTTCAATCGGGCACATACGTCCATAATGACTGTAATGAACGTCACGAACTTCAAATCCTGCACGGTCTCTTGAAAGTCCTCCCGGACCCAAAGCCGACAAACGGCGTTTATGAGTCAACTCGGAAAGAGGGTTCGTTTGATCCATAAACTGCGAAAGTGGTGATGAACCAAAAAACTCTTTTATTGAAGCAACTATAGGTCTGATATTGATAAGAGCATTAGGAGTAATTACTTCAAGGTCCTGAGCTTGAAGAGTCATTCTCTCCCTTATCACTCTTTCAAGTCTTGAAAATCCTATTCTTACTTGATTTTGAAGAAGCTCTCCTACAGAACGTATCCTTCTATTTCCCAAATGGTCAATATCATCCGTAACTCCTACACCATGAGTTAAACAAGTCATATAGTTTATAGAAGCAAATATATCATCTATTATTATGTGTTTTG
>CAMEMA010000080.1 GCA_945926705.1 uncultured Clostridia bacterium | reverse complement strand
CAGAATATTCTCTAGAAAACGGAATGGTTAAAGTTAAGTGTGATAAGTTAGTAGGTACGCATATTTATTTGGACGTGGTCTCTGTAGGAGCTACTGTAAACATCATGCTTGCCGCTGTAAAGGCAGATGGAGTTACAGTTATAGAAAATGCTGCCAAAGAACCACACATAGTTGACTTGGCAAACTTTTTAAATCGCATGGGTGCCGATATCATAGGAGCAGGTACTGACGTAATAAAGATTCGAGGTGTAAAAACTTTAAGAGGAGTTACTTACTCGATTCTTCCCGATCAAATTGAAGCCGGAACTTATATGGTTGCTGCTGCCGCTACAAGGGGAGACGTTGTAATAGAGAACGTAATTCCGAAACATTTGGAATCTATAACTGCTAAACTTGAAGAAATAGGTGTAAATTTAGAGGAGTTTAATGATTCTATACGAGTTTATTGTAATAAACCTCTAAAAAAATGTAATATTAAAACTATGCCTCATCCGGGATTCCCTACAGATATGCAACCGCAGATAACTGCTCTGTTGGCTACAGTAGACGGAACCAGTATGGTAAATGAAGCAGTTTGGGACAATAGATTTAAATATGTAGAAGAATTACATCGAATGGGGGCTAAAATTTCTGTTGACGGTAAGTTAGCAGTTATAGAAGGTGTAAAAGAACTTCAAGGAGCTCCTGTAAAAGCTACAGATTTGCGCGCAGGTGCTGCTTTAGTAATTGCCGGGTTAGCTGCATCCGGTACGACTACTATTGAAGAAATACAGCATATCGAAAGAGGATATGAAGATATAGTTGAGAAGCTTTTAAAATTGGGCGCAGACATTAAAAAAGTTTCTTATGAGAGTAGAGAAACTGAAGTGTCCGGTTTGTGATGAACAGTATTTATTCTTCTTTCTCCTATTATCAAAGTGTGAAAAAATTATGATAAGAGTTTGTCCTTTATTTAGTGGCAGTAGTGGTAATTCATACTATATAGAATTTTCAAATAAAAATGGTATTTTGGTGGATGCAGGTAGGAGTACAAAACAACTGGAAAATATATTACAAGCAAATAATATTTCTATCTGCAATATAAGTTCTGTATTTATTACGCATGAACACATCGATCATGTTTCAGCTTTAAAAGTGCTTATTAACAAGTATAATTTAAAATTGTACACTTCAAAAGAAACTTTAGATGCATTAATAAAAAAAGGTTTGATTTCTGAAAAAATTTCATCTGGCGCTTTAGATAAAAGAAATACCGATTTAGGTTTTGTATCCGTTGAAGCTTTTTCTATATCTCATGATTGTTGTGGTGGATTTGGGTATGTATTTACAGATATTACCGGTGAAAAAATAGCAGTTTGCACTGATTTAGGATATATTTCTGATGAAGTTAAGAATTCACTCAAAGGTTGTCGTACGGTTTTATTGGAGTCAAATCATGATGTTATGATGCTTGAAAATGGAAAATATCCTTACTACTTAAAGAGAAGAATTTTATCGAAAAAAGGTCACTTGTCTAACGAAACTAGTGCTAAGTTTTTACCATTTTTAGTTAATAACGGAACTGAGAATATTTTACTTTCTCATCTTAGTTCAAATAATAACATTCCGGAATTAGCTTTACAAACTTGCACATATTATTTGAATAAAGAAGGAATAACAGCAGGAAAAGATGTTCTTTTGAATGTAGCTCCAAAAGAGAATTTTAAAATGGTAGACATAAAAACTTAGTTTTTTTGGCTTTTGATAATTTTTTTACTGAATATTGTTCCTATAAGTATTGTAAAATAGCAGCTTATAAATCGGGAAAGTAACATCGCTTTTCCGATTTCTTTTATTGTAAAGAAAATAGAAAATACAGTCATAAAACTTTTTTCTGCTGTACCTGCTGCTCCCGGCAGGGGAGTGAATGAAGATATTGTATTTATTATTGATTGTGCGCATATAATCTGAATAACCGGAAAGGAGTTATGATGAAAAGCTTTAAATACAAAAAACGGTATAATTAATAAAAATGTAATTTGAAAAAAAGTTAAAATATATATTTCAAAATTAACTTTTTTATTTTTAATTAAAGATTTATTGCTTTCAATAAATAAATTTAAATTTTTTTTCAAGGATTGTAATGGTAAGTTTTTATCTTTAATTATTTTTATTTTATATAAAGCACCTATAAAAAACTCGGATATTTTTAAAATGATATTTTTATTTAAATAAAAAATGAAAACAATTAATATCATTGAGCACTGAAACATTGTACCTGTCCATAGCATCCATGTCATTTCCGGACATATTATTTTCAGACGATTATAGTATATAACAGAGCAAAATACAGAGTACAATGCTAAACATGACTGATATATAAAAAATTTTCTTGTAGTTATAATTGTAGCTGTTGTTTTGGATATGGAACATTTGGATAATTCTAAAATTTGCATTGGCTGTCCAGCTATTCCCATGGGTGTTATGGAGTTAAAATATTGTCCAATAAATGCTACTTTAAAAAAAAATAATTTTGGATATTGTTTGTGATATATTTCATTTGTTATTCTTTTAACTATTAACGCTTCTATAATCCAGCATATTATTAAAGAAGCAAACGCTAACGCTATCCAAGCTATATTCAAGCGTGGAATTACATCTAATAAATTTATTAAATTATCATTATTTATACAAAAGTATGTCAATATTGCAATTGAGATAGTTATAAGTATAAAATTAGAAGATTTTTTTAATAATGTAACTAATTTATTTAATTTAAAATTTTTCATGTAAATATTTTTTGCTCTAATAATTTTTTTATACTTATTTATTTTTTCGAGTTTTTTTAATTTTAATAATTTTTCTTGGTTCTTTAATAGGGCATATTAATTCAGGAACTATTGGAGATTTAACAGGTTTGAAAAATTTCCCGGAAAAATAGTCTATAGATTTGGTTGCGGAGTTTATGTTTTCTAAAAATCCTTTAAAATTCATTTCTTTGGCATGAAGCATTAAAATATAATAGTAGCTTACAAGCTTCACGCGTTGAGCGTATATCCAGATATGATTATTGTAGTTTTTGTAAGCTTTTTCATTTTCTAAAAAATTTCGAATTACTCCCAATGATTTTATAAAATCATTTATTTTTATTACATCCATTGAATGTAGAATACTGGTATCACGAATTGTATAATTGTAAAGAGCTTTTCCGATAAGAACTATTTTATCGGCGTAGTAAAAGAGTTTTGGAGAAGTTGAAATATCTTCAAAATACATTTTATCGAATTTAAGGTTATTATTAAAAAACAATTCTCTGCGTGAAAGTTTGTTCCAAACAAAATAATGGATTCCAAGATCTAAAATTAATTTTCTTAATGCCTTTGTTTTTGAATATATACCAGGGAAGGATGTAAAAGGCATGTAAATTTTTAATTTTCTTTCAGGATAGTAAATATTAAAATTACAACAAGCTATGTCTGCATCATTTTCTGTTGCTGCATTATAAAGTAATTCTAAAAATTCAGGTTCTAAGTAATCATCGCTATCCATAAATCCTATGTAATTTCCCTTGCAGACTTTTAAACCGGTATTTCTTGCTACAGACGGACCTTGATTTTCTTGATTTATAAGGAAAAAATTTTTATTTTTTTTACAAAAAGATTCGGCAATAGTCTTACTTCCATCAGTAGAACCATCATTTACTATAATTAATTCAAAATTTTTGAACGTTTGAGTTTGAACTGATTCCAGCGCTCTTTTTAAATATTTTTCCACATTATATATAGGCATAATCAAGCTTATTGCCAAACCGGACATATTTAACCTCTCCTTATATATTTTCCAGTGTTTTAGTAGTTTCAGATATGTTTCCAACTTTTGCAAAAGGTGCAAAAATTATTATATTTAAAAAATAAGTTATAATCCTCCAAACAAGTATAGCAGATTTTATAGTGTTCTGGGTAAAAAACATTTGAAAAAAGACATAAAAACTGCCTTCTGCAGCTCCTGAACCCCCTGGTAAAGGCATAAACGAAGACACCATTGTTACAAACGCTTGACCGGTTATCATATCAAAAATTTTAGCACCGTTAAAATTAAATGCTCTGTAAATAGCATAAGGTATAGTAAAAATAAAAGTCAGTTGAAATATAGTTAGCACGCAAGTAAGAAGTAATGATTTTTTATTTTTATATAGTTGCTTGTTGCTTTTATAAAAATATTCTAGTTGATTTTTTATTTTATCGGTTTTTTCGGTAGAGTTTTTTATTATTTTTAATTTCTCTAAAAATTTAAAGCAAGCATTGATTATTGAAGATGTGAGTTTTTTATTGAATGAGAACATAAATACAAATAATATAACAAGCGCATGAGATATGAATCCAAAAGCCGCAAGACTTATCATGGCGTTACTCATATTACCCGAAAAAATATCCAAATTCAACAGCATAGATATTAAACTGTAAAATGTTATCGTAGTTTGATACATTAAAAATTTTTGTACCAAAGAAGAAGAGGCTATACCGGTATCTACATTTTGTTTTTTCATGCAATAAAGCTGCATAGGTTGACCTCCTATGCCTCCGGGAGTTATTACTGTAAAGAATTGCCCTACCGCAGTAGCTTTAAGCGATTTTGTTAAAGTGTATTTGTTGTCATAATTAAATGTGAGATTAAGCAATATTAGTGAATCTACAAATACATTTAGCAATTGCAAAACCATTGCTATAACTATCCATCCCCAATTGAATTTATTGGCATTTTCAATTAAATCCATAAGCCCATTTTCTGAAGATAAAAAATATAATATAAAAGCTACGGGAATTATTAATGTAAGAATATTAAAAATTATTTTTCCATTTAGTTTATTTTTCAAAAAAATTCCTCCATCAATTTATATAAAATTACTCTATAAAATAGGATAACTTTATTTGTAATAAAGTCAAGCTGATAAAGCATATTTATTATATTGAATATTATCACAGGACATGCTTCTCGGAATAACATATTTATATGAACGATTTGACGTAATTACTTAATTCGTATAGCAAAGTTATAACTTTTCGAGAGGTGAATGGTGAGTGTCAAAATTAATTATTGAGGGTTCCCGTCGCTTGAGCGGAGAAGTTAAAATTCAAGGAGCAAAGAATAGTGTTTTACCTATACTGGCTGCAAGTATCATGTGCAAAGATGAATGTATAATAAAGAATTGTCCAAACATTTCAGATGTTAGAGTTACAAATAAAATTCTAAATTATTTGGGATGTAGTACATCCTTTGAAAACGGGACATTGATTATTGATTCTAAAAATATTTCAAAAAATGATATACCTGATTTTTTAATGAGAAAAATGAGGTCATCTATAATATTTTTAGGTTCAATTTTGGGTGCAACTGGTAAGGCCGAACTTTCATTACCCGGAGGCTGCGAATCATCAGGCGATGGTGGCGAGACTTAAGGTTCTCGAGTCTCCG
>CAMEMA010000079.1 GCA_945926705.1 uncultured Clostridia bacterium | reverse complement strand
TTTGTACAGTTCCTCCCACAAAATAACTTATGACAAAATCGTCTATTGACATTGTAAACGACATTATCATTCCTGTAACAATTCCCGGCATAATTTGTGGCATAACAACTTTAAAAAATGCTTTTATGGGACTGCACCCCAAATCCATAGCTGCTTCGTAAATATGCGAATCCATTTGCCTGAATTTCGGCATTACCGATAAGATTACATAAGGAAGACAAAAAGTAGTATGCGAAAATATTAACGTAAGAATTCCGGGTTTCAAAATACCAAAATTATTATATAAAAATACAAATAAAATCATCAATGAAACACCTGTAACAATTTCAGGATTTATCATTGGTAAATTGGTAATATTCATCATTAAAGACCTTAACCATTTTTTGCTTTTTGAGATACCAACAGCAGCTGCCGTGCCTAAAATAGTAGCAATTATAGCAGAAAATAAAGCAATTAAAAGGGTATTATAAAATGCACTTAAAATTTCCGTATTTTCAAAAAGCCTTTCATACCACTTAAATGTAAATCCACACCAAACAACACGGCTTTTGGAATCATTAAAAGAAAAAGTCATAAGAACAAAAATAGGAGCGTACAAAAAGAGAAATATCAACCCCATATAAAATTTATTTAATAATTTCAAACTTTTGCCTCCTTTTTAAATCACAACATTTTCATTATCGGCATCCAAAACATTCATAATTCCCATAGTAATCATTATTATCACCATCAAGACTAAAGATATGGCTGAACCCATATGAGGATTGTACGTGTTTCCTAAAAACTGCATTTCTATTAAGTCTCCTATAACGAATATTGAGCCTCCACCTAACATTTTGGAGATAATAAATGTACTTACAGACGGCACAAATACCATAGTGAATCCCGAAACTACTCCCGGAATACTCATTGGAAATACAACTTTGGTAAATACTTTAAATTGATTTGCACCTAAATCTTGAGCGGCCTCTACAACTTTATGATCTATCTTACTTAGAACAGTATAAATGGGAAGTATCATATAGGGTAAAAAATTATACACCATTCCCAAAACTATTGCTCCCGGAGTATTTATCATATTAATTTTAGGAATTCCTATAAAAGTAAATAATTTATTTAGCAGTCCATTATATTCTAATATAGTCATCCAAGCATAAGTCCTCAACAAAAAACTTGTCCACATTGGAATCATTAACAGCATTATTATCACGTTTTGATGCTTTATATGAATTCCTGAGATAAAATAAGCCATAGGATAACCTAAAATTAAACATATTACAGTTGAAATTATTCCTAAAATTACAGAATTTAAAAATACTGTGGAATATCTTCCGACATCTATTAAATTTTCCAACGTAAAAGTTCCTGTTGAAGACGTAAATGCAAAAACTATAATAAGCGCCAAAGGTACAATCACAAATATTCCCATCCAAATTAGATAAGGATAGAGTACACACTTTACTTTCACTGTCTTTCCGCTCCGTAATAAAATTTTAACTTTTTTGATGTTGTTCTTCGTAAAATTCGTCACTAAATGCGCTGTAATCTCCGATTTCAGAAGAGTATGAAGATTTATTCATAATATGTATATCGTCCGGATAAACAATCATTCCTATTTCGTCACCCGGTTCCTGGCTTTCAGTGGTTTGAATCATCCATTTAAATCCGTCTACATCTACAATTATTTCGTTATGAACTCCTTTAAATGTAACAGACGTAACTTTTCCTGAAATATATCCATTTTCCGGAGTTGTAACTTTTATGTCTTCCGGTCTTATAACTACGTCTATAGGTTTCATTCTTCCAAATCCCTTATCAATACAGTCAAACTCTCTACCAGAAAACTTTACACGATAATCTTCAAGCATAATTCCGTCAATTATGTTGCTCTCTCCTATAAAATCAGCTACAAAAGCATTTTCCGGTTCGTTATATATATCTTCCGGAGTTCCTATCTGCTGAATGCGACCTTTATCCATTACCACTACGGTATCAGACATTGACAATGCCTCTTCTTGATCATGAGTTACCAAAATAAACGTTATACCGGTCTTTTGATGGATATTTTTGAGTTCAGTCTGCATATCTTTACGGAGTTTTAAATCAAGAGCGCCTAAAGGTTCATCTAACAAAAGGACTTTAGGATTGTTAGCTAAAGCACGAGCAATGGCAACCCTTTGTTGTTGCCCTCCGGACAAAGAATCTATATTTCTGTCTATGTAGTTGCTCAGATTCACCATTTTAAGCATTTCAGAAACTTTTTTTTCTATTTCTTGTTCTGATTTTTTTTGAATCCTCATTCCAAAAGCAACATTTTCGTAAACATTTAAATGAGGAAATAAAGCATATTTTTGAAATATAGTATTTACTTCGCGTTTATGGGCGGGAACATTATTTATTTTTTCTCCTCGGAATAAAACATTTCCACTATCAGGAGTTAAAAATCCGGCAATAATACGCAAAGTAGTTGTTTTACCACAACCAGAAGGACCAAGAAGTGTAACAAACTCCCCTTCTTTTATAGCTAAACTCAAATCTTTAAGTATGCTTTCATTATTGAATGATATATTTATCTTTTCCAAAGATATTATCGGTGATTTTATTTTTTTATACAATTTTTAATTTCCGCCACCTTTACTTAAAAGTATACATAGTACCTTTAGGAGTATCTTCGATTATCACATTTTTAGATTTCAACTCATCTCTTATTTCATCTGCACGTTTCCAATTTTTTTGATTTCTAGCTTGTGACCTTTCATCCAAAAGCTTCTTTATTTCTTCTTCTGTAATATTTTTTTCCGTATTTTTTTCATCGTAAACTATTCCAAGTATTCCGGTGATTTCATTGAAAAATTGCAAAATTTTTGAAATTTCACCTTTCCTATATATTTCTCTAGATAAAATATCCCCATTTACATATCTAACAAATTCAAAAATTACCGATAATGCATCTGCTGTATTAAGATCATCATTCATATAATTTTCAAATTTTTTTCTATATTCGTCTAGTTTGATAATTATTTTATCTGAATTATTTTCTTCTTGTGAGCAATTTTGGAGTGCAAATTCAAGGTTTTTTTTGAAAGTGTGAAGTCTCTCCAACGAGGCTTTGCACTGAATAATTATATCTTCACTAAAATTTATAGGGTTACTATAATGAGAAGATATCATAAGATACCTAATAGGTTCATAGCCATATTTTTCAGAAATTTCCCTCACGGTGAAAAAATTACCTAAAGATTTAGACATCTTTTGACTGTTAATGTTTATATATCCATTATGAATCCAATAATTTGCAAACTTAACCCCATTGCAGCATTCACTCTGTGCAATTTCATTTTCATGATGAGGAAATATTAAATCTTGACCTCCGCAATGAATATCAATAGTTTTCCCCAAATATTTTCCAGCCATTGCGGAACATTCAATGTGCCATCCCGGACGTCCTTTACCCCACGGACTATTCCAAAATGGCTCTCCGGGTTTTGCCGATTTCCAAAGAGCAAAATCTAGTGGATCTTCTTTAGTTTCATCAACTTGTATTCTTGCTCCTGAAAGCAAATCATCTACAGTTTGATGAGAAAGTTTTCCATATTCACTAAATTTACGAGTCCTAAAATATACATCTCCATTTTCTAAAGAATAAGCATATCCTTTATTAACCAAATCATTTATTATATTAATTATTTCAATTATATTTTCCGTTGCTTTAGGATGAAAATTTGCTTTTTTTATATTAAGACCCTCAGCATCTTTTTCATATTCTTCAATATATTTTTTTGAAACGGCAGCAACATCAATATTTTCTTCAATTGCCTTTTTTATTATCTTATCATCAACATCTGTAAAATTTTGTACAAATGTAACTTTATAACCTAAATACTCAAAATACTTTCTTAAAACATCAAAAACACACAATGGTCGAGCATTACCTATATGAATATAATTATAAACAGTAGGTCCGCAAGAATATATTTTAACTTCCCCGTCACAAATCGGAATAAATTTTTCCTTTTTACGTGTAAGAGTATTATAAAGCTCCATTTTACATTTCTCCCAAACAAAATATTCAATCTACTTTTATGTACTTATAATTCTTCAATATATAAATAGCACATGACACTAAAGAAAGCAACGCTGAAGCCCATATAAGGACGTTTTGAAAAATTTTAAATATTAAAAAATTAAAAAATCCTGAAAAAGATTGCGTCGTTAAAATAAATATCAATGTAAATATTTGAATTACCGTTTTAATTTTCCCCCACATATTGGCAGAAATAACTTTATTGCTGTCCTCTAAAATCATAAAACGAAAAGAAGTGATGATGAATTCTCTGCAAATAATTAAAACTGTAGCCCATGTTGGAATCAACCCCGTAGCAGTAAAACATACAAATACAGAAGCAACCAATATTTTATCTGCAAGAGGATCCATTATTTTTCCAAAGTTGGTAACAATACCATTCTTTCGAGCTAAATGACCATCTAACCTATCGGTATATGAAGCTATTAAAAAAAATATTAATGCATATAAATAATGGTTTTCCAATCTTTCATATATGATAAAAAACACTATAATGGGCACTAAAATTATTCTAAAAACAGTTAGTTTGTTAGGTAAATTCACTTGATTTTTCCTCTAATCTGTATAATCTTTCATATTAACAATAATACTTATTTGACTCCAACTGTAACCAAGTCTTTGCAGAGCACTTATAGCTCTGCGCCTAATTTTTTCATCTTCTATCCTTCCATGATATTTAACTTTTATGAATTGTTTAATATTAAATTCTTCATCTATTTCAATCTCGTTGAGAGCTTCTAAAATCAATGACTTGTCTACACCTTTTTTAAGAAGCTCATACTTTATACGATTCAAAGAGTAGTATTTACGTGATGACATTTCTTTGGCATATGCCTTAGAAAATTCCAAATCATTTAAAAGACCCAACTCTTCCATTTTGTCAGCTGCATACTGCGCACATTCTTCAGTTAAGTGCAGTTTTATTTTATTCTCCAACTCTTTTTTTGAATGAATTCTAAATGAAAGAAGTCTTAATGCTTTTTCTTTAGCTTTAAAAAATTCATATTCTGAAAGAATTTTATTCAAAACGTATTCATCAATATAATCCCCTATTTTAAGTTTGTTTTTAAAAAAAATTTCAGGAGACAAACTCGTTAAATAAGTATTATCAGCATATAACAAAATATTACCTTTTTTACTTTTTTCTATTTTGGTAATTATCATGTGATTTTTCTTCCTACTTAAAAATCTTATTTATCTTTGGGTTCAGATTCAGTTTCAATATCATCATCATTTTTGATTGTTTCTGCTTCTGTATTTCTGCCCATTGAAGGTTGAGAATATATTTTACCCGCATTTCCTCTTATCTGTTTTTCGATGTTTTCGGTAAATTGAGGATTTTCTCTTAAGTATTCTTTGGTTTTGTCT
>CAMEMA010000078.1 GCA_945926705.1 uncultured Clostridia bacterium | reverse complement strand
GTCAAATTTCAGAAATGCGTAGACTGGAAAATAAAATTTTACCGGAGTCGATTGATTATAAATCAATTAAAGGACTTCGTTTGGAAGCAGCGGAAAAGCTAGGTAAGATACGTCCGCAAAATATAGGACAAGCTGCAAGAATTTCAGGAGTCAGTCCTGCAGACATTTCCGTACTAATTATTTGGCTTGCATCGAAAAATAGAAAAGGAGAAAACTAAAAATGATTTTGTTAAAGGATGAAGCTAAAAATGCAGGATTGGAATTAAATGAAAAACAAATTGAAAAATTTCGCATATATATGGAATTTTTAATTGAATACAATAAACATACAAATCTTACGGCAATAAAAGAACCAAAAGACATAATGATTAAGCATTTTCTTGACAGCATAATTTTAACAAAATTTATAAAAATGGGTTCAGAGTCTAAAATAATAGATGTCGGAACAGGAGCCGGATTTCCCGGTATTCCGATTAAAATTTTAGATGAATCCGTAAATTTAACGCTCGTAGACAGTTTAAATAAGAGAATAACTTTTTTAAAAGAACTTTCCGATAAATTGGATTTAAATATAGATATTTTTCATGCTCGAGCGGAAGAATTAGCTCAAAAAAATGAATTCAGGGAAAAATTTGATGTTGCTGTTTCCAGAGCGGTTGCTCCGCTGAATATATTGAGTGAATATTGTCTTGGATACGTAAAACTTGGAGGCTGTTTTGCTGCGATGAAGGGTCCAAATCCGGAAGAAGAAATTAAAAATTCTGAAAATTCAATAAATACAATGGGCGGAAAAATCAAAGAGTGCAAATACTTTGAATTGCCCCGAGAAAAAGGCTCCAGAAGTATAGTAATAGTGGAAAAAATTAAGAATACACCAATTAAATATCCACGCATAAACTCGCAGATTTCTAAGAGTCCTTTGTAAAATGTTTCACGTGAAACAAAAACGGTTTTAATTGAATTTAACATTGTGATATAATACTTAAAAAATGCAATCGGAGGATTTATGGGTAAAGTAATTTCAGTTTCCAATCAAAAAGGCGGCGTCGGTAAAACGACAACTTCGATTAATTTGTCGGCTTCATTGGGGATTTTAGGGAAAAAAGTTCTTGTTGTAGATTTGGACCCACAAGGGAATACCACAAGCGGACTTGGATTTGATAAGAGAGAAATAACAAAATCATCTTACGACGTTCTTGAAAAAGACACTTCCGCTGAAGAAGCTATTATTGAAACACAATTTAAAAATTTGTATTTGATACCATCTCATATAAATTTGGCTTCAATTGACGCCGGAATCAGTCTTTTTTCAGGGAAGGAGTCAAGACTCAAAAATAAAATTTCTCACGTAAAAGAAGTCTATGACTATATTTTGATAGATTGTCCGCCATCTCTCGGGATTATCACAATAAATGCTTTTTGTTCGAGCGACACGGTTCTTATTCCGATTCAATGTGAATATTATGCATTAGAGGGATTGTCGCAGCTTATAAATACCATAAAAGTTGTAAAAAGGCATCATAACCATATGCTTGATATAGAGGGAATTTTAATGACAATGTGCGACTTGAGACTTAATCTTACACGCCAAGTAATAGAGGAAGTTAAAAAGAGCTTTTCTGATAAAGTTTTTAAAACAACAATTCCCAGAACGGTAAAAATTTCCGAAGCACCCGGTTTCGGCAAACCTGTACCATACTTTGCAAAACTTAATTTGGGAACTTTTGCGTATAAAAATTTAGCCAAAGAAATAGTAAAAAAGCAGTAAAAATAAGTTTGACGTACTAAATTTACATATGGAATGGATAAGTAAAAACATAAATAAAAGGAGTTAATTTTATGACTAAATCCGGCGGACTTGGCAAAGGATTGGATTTGATTTTCATGCAAAACAATACCGAAACTGAAAACGCACCGGTTACTTTGAATATTTCAGAACTTGAAGCAAATTTAAATCAACCTCGTTTTAAGTTCAAAGAAGATTCTCTTTCCGAGCTTGCTAATTCCATTGCCGAGCATGGTATTATCCAACCCATAGTGGTCAAACCCCTTGCTTCGGGTAAATACAAAATAATAGCGGGAGAACGTCGATTCCGAGCCGGCAAAATTGCGGGATTGTCCGAAGTGCCGGTGGTAATAAAAGATATAGATGATTCAAAAATAATGGAACTTGCTTTGGTTGAAAATCTTCAACGTGAGGATTTATCAGCTTTTGAGGAAGCAAAAGGTTATAAAGCTTTAATGGATGCGCACAATTTTACTCAAGAAGATGTTGCTAAAGTCATGGGGAAGTCACGTTCTTATATTGCAAACGCTCTTCGGCTTTTAAATCTTCCAAATTTAGTTATCGAAAAGCTTGAATCCGGTGAAATAACCGCCGCACATGCAAGAGCGCTTGTTTCTCTTAATTCTTCGGAAGATATAGAACATGCTTTAAATTTAACTCTTTCTCAGGGTTTGAATGTCAGACAACTTGAACGACTCGTTAAGAAAATGAATTTAAAAAAAATTGAAAAACCCAAATCAGTGAAATTAATTGAAAAAGAAGCTTTTTTCAAAACGGTAGAGACGGAATTAAATAAAAAATTTAGCAGAAAAGTTAAAGTTGTATCCGGAGTTAGAAAAAAGGGAACGATTCAAATAGAATTTTATGGCGAAGAAGACCTTTCGAAATTTTATAAGATTCTTATGGATGAAAAATAGAGGAAAACTTAATTTATGATTGTCGGTAAAATCAGTAAAGTAAGATATTTTATTTATGTTTTAATTTCTATTGCGATATTTTTATGGATTTTTTTGAATCCTTACACCAATATTAAGTTTATTGAGAGTCATGCTTTAGCCATTAATTCCGTGAATAGATTTTTTAGAAATATTAATGTGGGGTATTATTTTAATTTTAGAGATGTTTGTTCTATTTTTAGGTTTACCGAGTATTTTATTTTTGGTATAATGTTGTCATTGATTGCAGGATTATACTCAAAGAATTATTTTTCAAATATTTTTACATTGTTATTTTGTGGTTTGAGTGTTGCAGTGGCGGAGATATATCTTAAATCTCTTAACGGTATGGAGATAGGTATAAACGAAGCAGTTTTGGCATTTGCTGAGTTTTGTATAGGTGTGGTTTTTTATATTTTCATAAATAACTTCGCTTCTCCGACGAAAGCTCGTTCAAAACATAAAGCAAATAAATATGACGGGAGACGTTAAAAATGTTAGATATAAAAAAAATAAGAAATGACCCCGAAACCGTAAAAAAAGCAATTGCCAGCCGTGGGGCAAATATGGATAAAGTAATAGATGAAGTTTTGAAAGCAGATGAAATCCGTCGTAAAACGTTGGCGGAAGTCGAAAGTATGAAATCTACTCAAAATGCAGTGAGTAAAAAAATCCCCGTTATGAAAAAAAACGGAGAAGATATTACTGTCGTTATGAAAGAAATGAAAGAGCTTTCCGATAAAATAAGCGAAGAAAATAAAAAACTTTCCGAGCTTGAAAAAATGCAACGTGATTTGATTTTAACAATACCTAATATTCCGAATAAAGATGTACCGATTGGAAAAGACGACTCAGAAAATGTTGAAATAAGACGTTGGGGTGAACCCAGAAAGTTTGAATTTGAAGCCAAAGCTCATTGGGATATTGGAAAAAATCTGGATATTTTAGATCCCGAGAGAGCGGCAAAAGTTACTGGTGCAAGATTTCATTTTTATAAGGGTTTGGGAGCAAAACTTGAGCGTTCAATTATAAACTTTTTTCTCAACACTCATACTGAAAACGGTTATAAAGAGATGCTGCCGCCATATATGGCAAATAGTGATTCTCTTTACGGAACGGGTCAATTTCCGAAATTCAAAGAAGATGAGTTTAAACTTGAAAATACCGATTACTATTTGATTCCGACTGCTGAAGTTCCGGTTACAAATTATCATAGAGACGAAATTTTAGATGGTGATAAATTGCCGATTAAATATTGTGCATACTCTGCTTGTTTCCGTTCGGAAGCCGGTTCTGCAGGCCGTGATACTCGTGGTTTGGTTCGTCAGCATCAGTTTAATAAAGTTGAACTTGTAAAATTTGTTAAGCCTGAGAACTCTTATGAAGAACTTGAAAAACTCACGAATGATGCAGAACATTTACTACAAATGCTTAATATTCCTTACAGAGTAATGTGTTTGTCTACAGGAGATTTGGGATTCTGTTCGGCGAAAACTTACGATATAGAAGTTTGGATGCCGTCTTACGGAAGGTATGTAGAAATATCTTCATGCTCAAATTTTGAAGATTATCAAGCACGCAGAGCTGCAATACGTTATAAAAATAACAATAAAGAAAAAGCTCAGCTCGTTCATACATTAAATGGTTCCGGATTGGCTGTCGGTCGTACTGTTGCGGCTATTTTGGAAAATTATCAAAATGAGGATGGAAGCGTGACTGTTCCTGAAGTTTTGAGAGCGTTTATGGGTGTGGATGTTATAAAATAAATTTATATTAGGCCGATGTTCGGAATTAAAACAGTTTTTCCGGGCATTGGCTTTGCGCTATAAAAATATGCTTTTATGCTCTGCTGAAACAATAAGGTGGAGTTTGAATATAAAAAATTTAATAATGAAGGAGTATAATTTATGTCAAAAATCAGTGAATCCGAAAAATTTGTCAAAGAGGGACTTACTTTTGACGACGTACTTTTAATTCCGGGCGAATCAAACGTTGAACCGAGGAACGTAAATACCGAAACATATTTAACAGATAAGATTAAACTTAATATACCTGTTATGACTGCAGCTATGGATACAGTTACCGAGTATAAAATGGCAATAGCGATAGCAAGGGAAGGCGGAATAGGAATTATTCATAAAAATATGTCAATTGAGAATCAAGCTGACCAAGTTGATAGAGTAAAACGTTCCGAAAATGGAGTAATTTCACGTCCGTTTTTCCTTTCTCCCGAAAACACGGTAGATGAAGCTAAAATGTTAATGGACAAGTATAAAATCTCGGGAATTCCAATTTGTAAAGATAAAAAATTAGTTGGTATTATAACCAACCGTGATTTGAGATTTATGACATATTCAGATTACAGTCAAAAAATTGATGGTTGTATGACTAAAGAGAATCTAATAACTGCTCCTGTCGGAACTTCAATGCAAGAAGCTAAAGAACTTCTTCGTCGTCATAGAATAGAAAAACTTCCGCTTGTTGACGAAAATGGTGATTTTAGCGGTCTTATAACTATAAAAGACATTGAAAAATCAGCTCTTTATCCGAATTCAGCGAGAGATAAAGATGGTAGACTTTTATGCGGAGCAGCTATAGGTGCTACGAAAGACGTTTTGGACAGAGTAGAGGCTTTGGTTGCGGCTCACGTCGATGTTTTGGTACTCGATTCCGCACATGGACATAATACAAATGTGATAAATTCCGTGAGAAAGGTTAAGGAAGCTTTTCCGGATGTTCAAC
>CAMEMA010000077.1 GCA_945926705.1 uncultured Clostridia bacterium | reverse complement strand
CAAAGTTGAAAAATTTTTCAGTGCTCCGGATTCTGCTGTTCTTTTCCCGGAATTTATTTCAAGAGCTATCAAAAAAGGGCTCTCAGCCTGCGATATTCTGCCTTCCATAACAGCTGCTCATACATTTATTGACGGAATCGACTATAGAACGATTTCTTCATCTACGGAAACTTACAACGAAACCACAATGGGAGGAGAAGGTAAATTAATAAGAGCAGTAAACGTTGCCACAAACGACTCTCTTATAAAATTGAAAAAATACGGAAGACTTTTTTCTTCTACATATGAAGCATTGCGATTCCAAAATTTGGATATAGTTGCAATAATATTTAAACAAATAGGTATGGACCTTGCTTGCGAACAATTAGAAGATGCCGTAACAACTCTTCTCCCCAGTGATACAGAAACTGACGCAATCGAAAATGCCTCCACTTTAGGTACTTTAACTTATGCTGACCTTCTTAAACTTTGGGCAAAACTTTCTCCATATCAACCAAATGTCATGATTGCAAACTCAGACACAGTAAAAGATATATTGGGTCTTTCCAACATGCAAGACGCCCAAGCAGGACTTGCTTTCCATGGAACAGGGCACTTGGTAACTCCGTTGGGAGCAAAACTTATTGTCAGCAGTAAAGTTGATTCTCAAAAAATTCTTGGAATCGATAAAAACTTTGCATTGCAAATGATTCAATCAGGAGAAGTAACCGTAGAATACGATAAAGTTATCGAAAAACAACTTGAAAAAGCTGCTGTAAGCATGACTTTGGGATTTTCTAAAATATTCAGCGGAGCTGTAAAAGTTCTTAATTACAATAGCACGATATAATCGGGAAGCTAACATATTTAAAAAATTTTCCCCGGTAATAAACTATCGGGGAAATAAATATTAAAAAGGGGACATTTTTTTGGACTTATATGAAATCATTAAAAGATTTTCCATAATATCCGGACTATCATCGGATGAAATTGCTCCCTGGACTTCAATTTGTGAAGATGCTTGTATAGAAATAAGAAAAAACCTTCGCGAAAATGTGGTCGAAGAAGACCATTCCAGACGTTTAAATGCAGCAGCTGCAGCTTTAGCGTTTTACAGATATATTTTATACAGGTGTTCCGGAGGAGGAATGGAAGCTTTCACAGCCGGAGAAATCAGAATAAAAACCGATTCAAAAGTAACCGCAAAAATGGCTTACAGCATTTGGATGGACGCCAAACATTCAGTTTCAGACCTTCTGAAAGACAATGAATTCATGTTCGAAAGGATTGTATAAATCATGAACATCCGAACAAGAAATCTAATTTCGAAATATGGACAAAAAATACAGGTTACAAAAGACAATAAAAAAACATACATCCATACAAAAGCATTTATACAACCTCTTAGGTGTGACATGCAAAGTGAGCTCTACGGTGATTACACGGATTCTCAAAATGTAGAACAATATCTGTATATAGGTTTATCGGAAACAAACCTTTCCAATTCCGAGGACGCAATTGTAATTGTGGATAATATAGATTATAAAATAAAGAAAGCCGAAGAAGTGATATTTTCCGGAAAAGTATTATATGAAAGAGCTGTACTGGAAAAATCAACTTCTTAAAAATTAAAAATTAGCAATACCAAGACGTTCTTTATATGGAATTGTCTTGATATTGTTTTTTATCATACAATAAAAATTCAGGAGGAAAATACGGATGCAAGAAATTAAAAAAAGTAAAATGCTGAGAAATTTGTCTTTAACAGAACCTATAATCGTATCCGGAAAATATTTCGGAATAAAACTGTTATCCGCATATGATTTTATGCTCTGCGCAAAAATGTCAGATAATTTAACAAAATACATGACAAACGAAGGTTTTGATAAAAGTTTAAGTTCAAAAATAGGAGAAAGAGCCTGTATAGTCGCAATGTGCCTATATGACGAAAAAAATCAAAAAATTTTTACAGACGGACTTGAAGTACTAAAAAATCTTACATCTGAAAATATTGAATTTATTTATAATGAATACGATAAATTGCTTAAAAAAATAGTTAAACGTGATAAAACTATAAATTGTATATTGGAAAATATAAAGAAAAAAAGATAAGTTAGAAAAAATAAAAACATAAAAGAATAAATAAAACAATTAAAAATAACTTGACTTTATTTTTATATAAGTTTAAAATGTTTTAGTAACTTGTGAGTATGGAGAGTGGGTTAACCCCGCTCTTTTGTTTGTATTGGAGGAACTAAATTATGATTAAACAGGTAAAAGTTAAGAATATATCTGAAGCTGTATATTCTTTAGCTGAACCTATAGCACAAGAAATAGGACTGGAAATTTGGGATATAAGATTTGTAAAAGAAGGTCCAAACAAGTATCTAAGGATTTTTATAGACAGCGACTCAGGAATAACAATTGATGATTGTGAAAAAATGAGCAAAGCAATAAGCAATCCTCTCGATGAATTAGACCCTATATCTTGCTCATATATTTTGGAAGTATGTTCTCCCGGAATAGAAAGAGAACTGATAAAAGACAAACATTTTCAGAAATATATAGGTTCAGAAATAAAAATAAAATTTATACGTCCTAAAGAAAACGATGAAAAAGAAATCACGGGAGAGTTATACAATTTTGATAAAGATTTTATAACAATAAAAAATTCGGATGGTTCTTTGACAAACGAAAACAGAAAAAACATATCACATGTAAATTTGACATATTAAGGAGAAATAAAAATGAGCACAGAAATATTCGACGCACTAAGAACACTTGAAAAAGAACGTGGAATATCCATGGAATTTATGCTTGAAAAAATAAAAAAAGCCATCGTAACTGCATGTAAAAACGGATACGACGGAAATGAAGATGTTACAGTTCACATTGATGAATCAGAGGGAATATTCCAAGTAGAACTTCTTAAAACAGTGGTAGATGAAGTTTATCTTACCGGAAAAGAAATTTCACTCGAAGACGCAAGGAAAATAAACAGAAATGCAAATTTGGGAGACCAAGTTAAAATAACACTAGACACCAAAGATTTTGGAAGAATAGCCGCTCAAACTGCAAGAAATATAATACGACAAGGAATAAAAGACGGTGAAAAAAATCAAATAGCACAAGAATTTCAAAGTAAACAAGACCAAATAGTCAGCGCTCTTATCGAAAGAATAGATGAAAAAACAGGAGCTTTTACATTGAGAATCGGCAAAGCGGAGTCAACACTTCCCAAAGGCGAACAAATAGGTACGGAAAATGTAAAAGAAGGAGACCATATAAAGGTATATATTTCGGAAGTTAAAGTTTTGGATAAAGGCCCGAAGATAATGATTTCCAGAAATCATCCCAATTTTGTAAAAAAACTTTTTGAAAGTGAAATTCCCGAAATAAATGAAGGTATAGTCGAAATAAAATCTATCTCACGAGAAGCAGGTTCAAGAAGCAAAGTAGCCGTGCAAAGCCATAATCCCAACATAGACGCAGTCGGCTCGTGTATAGGTTCTCACGGAAGCAGATTAAGCTCTATAATAGAAGAATTGGGCGGAGAAAAAATCGACTTGATAGAGTACAACGAAGATCCCGCCAAATTTGTAGCGGCAGCTCTTGCTCCGGCAAACGTAATAAAAGTTGAATTTGATTCCACACTCGAAAAGGCTTGTAAAGCAACTGTTCCAGATAATCAACTTTCCCTTTCAATAGGAAATCGTGGACAAAATGTAAGGCTTGCAGCCAGGTTAACAGGTTATAGAATAGACATAAAACCTGAAAGCGGATTCTACGGAGAAAATTAACGTTAAGGTGTTTGTATGTTAAAAAACAAAAGTATCCCAATCAGAAAATGCGTTTCATGCAATGAGAGAAAAACCAAAGAAGATTTTATTATGGTAGTTCGACCTCCTAAAAAAGAATCCCAAAAAATTTTCTCTTTAATGGACGGAGCCGAAAAAAAAGAAGGTAGAGCCGCATATATATGTAAAAAATCAAATTGCATTAAAAACGCAATCAAATTTAAAAAATTAGAAAAAGCTTTCAAACAGAAAATTAATCTGGAAATATACGAAAATCTCGAGAAAGCGGTATCGATATATGAATAAAGAATTACTTTCATTTTTGGGAATAACCCGAAAATCAGGCAATATAATTTTTGGAATGGACTCAGTAAAAAAAGAAATTTTAAACGATAAAATACGTCTTTTATTAATTACACAAGATATTTCCGAAAATTCATTTGGAGAAATTTCAAAAACTGCCAACGAACATAACATCAAAATGCTGAAAATAAACGCTACTAAAGATGAAATAAACAATGCTACAGGGAAATATGCAGCCATAATGGGCATCTTAAATGAAAACTTTTCAAAAAAGATTAGTTCTCTTGTAACTGAAAATATTGAGAAAAATGAAAATATAATCAGGGAGGAATTCAATATATGATGATTAAATACAAACTACACGAGGTGGCAAAAGACCTAGATGTATCAATTGAAGAGGTAATTGCTCTTCTAAAAGAATATCTTGGTCAAGAAAAAAAACATATGACAGCTCTAAATGAAGAGGAATTAAATATAATATTTGAGCATTATACACAGAAAAATCAATCTGAAAGCTTTGATGAATACTTTAAATCCAAAGGAAATATCGAAGAAAAAACAGAAAAGTTAGATAAATCAGAACCTAAAAAATCGGTAAAAGAAACACAAAAATCAAACTCTACGACTAAACCAAATTCCTATAAAAAATCAAATAATACCAAACCACTTAATAAAAAAGCTTCCGGAAATAACAAGCAAAAATTTGATAATAAAATAATCATTACCGGAAGCTCCGGCTCAGAAAGTTTCATAAACTCAGATAAACCTCAGGGAAAAGTTATAAATACCAGAATAGAAAACGTAAATATAGATAAGTATAATGAAAAGTACGATAGAATAGCTTCAGAAAAAGTAAGGACAGATAACTCTGTAAACAAACAAAAAATAAATCAAAAATCTCAACAGCGGAACAAATTCAAAAGCATAAAAAGAGAGACAGAAGCAGAAAGACTAAAACGAATTTCCGAAGAAAGAAAAGCAAAACCCATAACAGTTATGATTCCCGATGAAATAACAGTAGGTGAATTAGCTTCCCGTCTAAAAGCGACTGCAGCTGAAGTAATAAAAAAATTAATGATGATGGGAACAATGGCAACAATAAATGATACTATAGACTTTGATACAGCAAGTTTAGTTGCCATGGAATTTCATGCTAAAATTGAAAAAGAAGAATGCGTTACAATTGAAGAAATGATTATTGACGACAGCGAAGACAAAGAGGAAGATTTGGTAACAAGAGCTCCTGTAGTGGTAGTAATGGGACACGTTGACCACGGAAAAACTTCTTTGCTCGATGCAATTCGCCATGCAGACGTAATATCAACAGAAGCAGGAGGAATTACTCAACATATAGGAGCCTACAGAATAAATGTAGGAGGTCGTGA
>CAMEMA010000076.1 GCA_945926705.1 uncultured Clostridia bacterium | reverse complement strand
TGGACTGCAATTTCAGGAGGTAGATGACCTAAGAAATGGAAAGGTTTCCGAATGGATTAACAAAGGATATATGACTCACGTAGGAGGAAATTATGATAGCACTTTTAACTACAGTTATACCAATGCTAGTAATACTTTTACAGTTGAAATAGAAAATATAACTGAAGATATTGATTTTAATTTTAATAACCTAACTAAGGAACGAACTTATACAATAAAATTTAAGTATAATGGCGAGCTTCTTGAAGGTGTAGATGCAATGCCGGTTTATAATCATAATATGTGTGGCAGTGTAAAATACGTAGAAGGCGGAAGTCGAGAATATGGTGATGCTGATAGAAACTTTGTAACGAAGAACGGTGGTAAAAAAGGGAACGGTTGTGTAACAGAAGCTCATTATAATACAGAGCATATCAAGTATCTTCTTAAGATAAAAAGTGATAAATTTAAATTTAATGAAAATACAAATATTGCGTTTATAAGTCCTAGTAGTGTTAAAAGCTCAAAAATGAATTTGGATGATGCTGTAATATTAGACTGCGATACCAATATTAGATGCACAGATAAAAGCATATATTTTTATATGAAACTTTGGTTAAATAACGTTGGAGACACTGATGAAATAGATGTCAACCTTAGCAACGTTAGTGCCAAAAGAAATGTTTTTGTTGAATACCCTGCTTCAATAATAAATAAAGATGACAAAGGTATAGAGATAGTCGAAACAAACATGGATAGCTTTGAACAGATAAGTTTAGAGTTGACGGACTTTATTCCTGATCCTCCTGATCCTCCTGATCCTCCTGATCCTGCTAATCCTCCTGATCCTGCTAATCCTGTTAATCCTGATTCAAAAACAGTAAAAGCACTTGTTGATTTTAACAATAGAGTAGATGTACAAATTAATTCCATGGGGTATAACTTTCATTACGAATATTATGAATGTGATAGAAATGGTGAGTCAAAAAACCTCCAAAAAGATGGCGACTCTGATAATGGTATATTGAATTTGGGATTTGGTAATGATGGAAAGCATTATTATATAAAGATTACTTTACCTCCGGAAAAGCAAGAAATACATTTTGGGCAAATTGAGGGTATCAAATATTATAGAGAAAATGAAAAAAAGGAAGGAGATACAGCAACAACAACTGTATATTCAATTATTCCGGAATATACTTCACAGGAGAAGGGGAAAAATTTAAAATTTTTTGTAGAGGTCGGTTCTGGATATGATTCAAGCAGTTTAGAATTGAAAGTGTCAGTAGACAGTGGAAATACAATACCACTGGAGGGTACGAACTTTGAAGATAAACCAAATAACCGAACTTTTATAGTTTACAATTTAAATGGTGCTAATAGTAAAATTAGTCCTTATATAGGAGAAGGTTCATTTATATCTATTTCAGGTAAAATAGATAGAAAAAAATATAAAGTTACTTTTGATACAATTAAGGAAATAGATAACGAAGTACCTGCAAGTTTTGTTTATAATGGTTCTGAAGTTAATGGACAATCTTTTACAGTTGAGCATGGAAGTATTTTTAAGTTTACAATACAAGTTAAGGAAAAGTATGGTCAGTCTAATTTTAACATTAAAAATGGTAATGATGAAATTAAGCCGTATAACGGCGAATACATTATTAATGATGTAACAAATGATATAACCATAAGTGCTGAAGGATTTGGAGTCAACAAATATGTTATAACTTTTACTCCTAATGAATACGTAGAGTATTTAGACACAAATGGTAAAGTTTTGTCTACGTCTCGTTCTGTACAATATGGAGATAAATTAGATTTTAAACTAACTCCTAAAAATGGATATAAATTAGACGATAAAACTAGTGTTTTACTTACAGGAAATTCATCTGCAATAAGTACAGCTTTAAAAGCAAAAAACGAAACATACACTATAGATGGTACTATCAATAAAAGTGTAGGTATTACAGAAGATGTGACCATAACGGTTAAAAATGTGGAGGAGGTAAAATTTAAGGTAACACTTGAGAAAGTTGATGGAGTGACATATCTTAATGAAACCGGTTCTGTAATATATGGTACACACGAGATAAAGTACGGAAATAATTTTGAATTTGGTATTGTTTTAGATGATGCCTATGATGACTCCTTACCCGGTATGTTTGTAATAGTTAACGACGGAAAAAGTTCCGGTGTTTCCGCACAAAAGATTGCATCGGGAAGATATATTATTCCTAACGTAAATCAAGATATTAAAATTAGAGTTGGAAATATATTCAAAAACAAATATACTGTAACTTTTGTTAAAATAGAAGGAATTGATTATTATGATTCTAAAGGCAAAAAAATTGATGGTTCTAAAGAAGTAGAGCAGAATGCATCTTTAGAATTTAATGTATACCTTTATCCTGCATACAGTGATTCAAATATAACTGTTATGTTAGGCGATAAAGAAATGAATCCGGGACCATCGGGTAACTATTTAATTCCAAACATCGACGAAAATAAAACTGTTACAGTAATTGGTGTAGAAAAAGCAAAAGAGTTCGAGATTGTAAACGATATAAACTCTTTACCCGATTCAATCGACAGTATTGACGATGCAAATAGGGTAACGGAAATTTCAAAAATATATAATTCTTTATCAGATGAAAAGAAAAAAATAGTTTTAAATGCTGATGTTTTAGAAAGGCTTCAAGAACAAGTTAAAAATTTATATCATAACAGTAATGGTGTAACCGTAGATGGACTGGATTGGTATCTGAAATTAATGGTTGTTCCTATTTCTACAGACACGGAAGTTTGTAGCAGAATATATAAAAAATTGAATTCAGAGTATATTTTATCTCTGTATGACATATATCTGTGGGATACTCTCAACGATTGCAGGTATACACTTCCGGAAGGAAAAAGTGTTGTTGTAACTATTCCTACACCGGATATGACTTATTTTGAAAAGCCTACCGGTATACACGAAAACAACAGCGGAAAAATAGACTATCTTGCATTGACTTTTAAGGATGATGTGACTGCTTTCGAGGCGACTTCATTTAGTCCTATGGGAGTTATAGCCAGTCGTTCTTCAACTCCCGGACGCTCTTCGTTATTGGATGCAGTAGATGCAAATGTGGATTTGATTAAAGACTTTGCTTTATCAAGTTTTGGAAATAATTCTTCAGGTAAAGAAAGTGGAATTCAAAATTCTGTTTTTGACGACAAGGGATTCGTTTCTGAATCGGACGAAAATAATAATGATGATAACATAGAGGGTAACATAAGTGAAAAGTATAGAAGCAGGAACAATAGAGTTACCGCTACAGGAAGTGCGCTGAGGCTTATTTTAGTTCTTATGATACTAATTTTGATAGCTTTAGCATTATGGATACTTTATAAACGTAGAAAAGAAAAGAAAAAACATGCAGAAAATACTTGAGTAAGGTTGATAAATATTTTATATGATATTATAATTAACTCAAGAATTTAAGAAAGAGTGAATGACATAATATCCTGTAACATCAGAAATTTGAGGAAAAGATCCGGATATACGCAAAAACAAGTGGCCGATCTACTTGGTTTAGATCGGTCTACTTATTCTTATTATGAACTAGGAAAAATTAAGCCGGATATTGCTACTATAATGAAACTTGCGAATATATTTGGTGTTCACTATACAGAAATACTTGAGTCGGAAGGTTCTTCAAGTCTTTCGGACAGTTTTAAAAGAAGAAATATTTTTGACAAATCCTCTTTAGAAAATTTATGCTTTGAAAGAGTTAATCAAGAGGAAAAAACATTTTTGGATATTTTTAGAGACTTATCAAAAAATGACCGCGAGGAAACCATGAAGTTTATGAATAATAAACTAGATAAATAATTTTTATCGAAAAAATTAAGTTGTTAAGGTTTAAAAAAACATTTTAAAGTTTCAAAAAAAACATCTTTGAAATTTATTTCATCAACTGAATCAGATGTTGTAATATCACATGTAAATAATTTATTGTTATTTTGAAGATAAGTTATTTCGCCTATTTTTTGTCCTTTTTGAATCGGAGCGGTCAACTCTTCTGTTAAATTTATTTGAGAAGAAATATTTTGAGATTCTTTTTTTGAAAGGAGTATGGGTTTTATAGGTTCGGAACTAATTAATACTTGATTTGTCATTCCGTTTTTGACTTTTACAGATAGAGGGATTTCCGCTGGTTTTGGATTTATTTTAATAAATTCAGAGAATCCGTAATCAAGAATTGATTTTATATCTTTAAGTCTTTTGTCGGGATTTTCGCAACCAAGTATTACTGCTACAAGTTTAATTCCGTTTTTTTCGGCAGTTGCTGATATGCAGCTGCCGGCTTTTTCTGATGTACCGGTTTTCAATCCGGTAGTACCGGGATATGATTTTAAAAGTTTATTTGTATTGACAATTTGAGTGCTTCCATTTCTTATATGATCTATCCATGTAGCACAGTAAGGAAGTATTGTTTTGTGATTTATAAGCTCTTTTGACATTATAGCAACATCCAAAGCTGTAGTAACGTTTCCGTCTTCATCTGAGCCTATAATATCTTTAAATATGGTATTTTTCATTCCTAGTTGCACGGCTTTTTCATTCATTTTTGACAAGAATTTTCCTTCTGACCCCTCCATATATTCAGCTAAAGCTATAGCTGCGTCATTTGCCGAAACCATTGAAAGTGCTTTTAGAAGTTCTTTTACGGTTGTTGTTTCTCCGGATTTTAGCCACACTCCGACTCCGGGTGTATTTGAGGCTTTATCGCTCACGGTTGTGCTGTCGTTTTCTTCCAATTCACCGGATTCTATTGCTTCTATTGCCAGAAGAATATTCATTATTTTCATAATCGAAGTGCCATTGCATACTTCTTCGGAATTTTTTTCAAATAAAATTCTTCCTGTTTCTCCGTCCATTAGTATAGCTCTCGGAGATTCAATCTCTAAATTTGATATTGCACCGAAACTCGAAGGGTACAATAGAAAAATGGATATTATGAATGATAGAATAAACAAAATTGTATTTTTAATGTATTTCACCTCATTTATAAGAGATATTATTTTAATATTATGATTAATTTGTTGTATCTATTCTTTATAAAATAAAAGTCTGTAGCTAAAAAGCTACGGACTAATTACTAAAAAACAAACTTTCACAAAATCTAGTAAATTCTTTCTCTGAAAATTTCAAACATTCAATTATATATTGACTACCAATTTTAGAATTTACTTTGCTATTAAATAAATATAATAAATCCTGACAATATTTTGTATATATTTCTTGTGATTCATGAATTTTTTTATACAAATGTATGCATTGTTTTATATTTTCTTTTTTTTCTTCGTCGGTGAGCGGTGGCGGTATGTCGTCGTTGCCGTTTTCTAAGGTTGCGTCGTCGGTGAGCGGTGGCGGTATGTCGTCGTTGCCGTTTTCTAAGGTTGCGCCGTCGTCGTCGTCGAAGGTTGCGCCGTCGTCG
>CAMEMA010000075.1 GCA_945926705.1 uncultured Clostridia bacterium | reverse complement strand
ATAAAATGATATATTCAACCACGTTACAGCATGAACTTGAAAAATGGTGGAAACATTTAGATAAAGTTATGACAGTTGCAGAAAGTTCAGACGATATAAAAATAGGAGATTGCACATTTAGACCTTGGGGAGATAAACATCATTACAATATGAAAACTAAATGCACATCAACTTACTTAAGAACTTTCCAAAGTACGGAACCAGTTGAAAACACAAAAGGAGAAATCGTATATCCAATATTAGATGTATATATTGATATATGTCATGGTAGAAAGCACACTAGTTATAAGAAAGTTAGATGTCATTGTTCATGTTAAAAAGGAGGAAATACAATGATTAGAATACATATCGGAGAACCTGATAAGCTATCAAACAACATTTTAGTAAAAAAGAGTGCTTTTGTATCTTTTGATTATAACCCGGAAATTGTTTCCTTTATAAAGCAAATGGGTACGAGAGTATATAATCCAGATAATCACACTTGGGAAATGCCAATAAACAATATCATTTCTCTTTGCAACAAATTTGAAAATGAAGAAATCAAAATATCCGGAATATATGAAGATTTGCATAAACAGGAATTTGAGATAGATATTCCAAAAGACTTTGAGTTTAAGACAAAGCCATTTGCACATCAGGTTGATGGTGTGAGATTTGGATTGAATAAGAAGAAATTCCTGTTATGCGATGACCAAGGGCTTGGGAAAACATTCCAAATAATAAACTGGGTTGGATGTCTTGAAAAAACAGATAATATAAATAAGGTGCTTATTGTATGTGGTGTAAACTCACTAAAATATAATTGGCAATCAGAAATTAGTATTCATTCAGATGAAAGTGGATGGGTGCTTGGTACACGTTTTAGAAAGACAACAGGTAAAGCATATGAAGGGAGTACAAAGGATAAGCTTGAAGATTTAGATAATCTTCCTGACTGCAGATACATTATTACAAATATTGAAACACTAAGAGCAGGAGCAGAAAAGATAAGCAAAACTAAATATCATTTTCCTATTGCTGAAAAATTACAAGAATTATGCAAAAATGGAACAATCTCAGTAATTGCCTTTGACGAATGTCATCGCTCAAAAGAGCCTACTTCCTTACAGAGTAGAGCTATGATGAACGTACAAGCTAAGTATATGGTCGCTATGAGCGGGACACCTCTTATGAATAACCCTCTTGATTTATACTTTCCAATGAAGTGGCTAGGATATGAGAATCATTCATTTTATCAGTTCAAGCAACATTACTGCAAATTAGGTGGATGGGGCGGTTCACAGGTTGTAGGATATAAGAATCTTGAAGAAATTAGAGCAATGATGGAACAAATTATGCTACGAAGATTAAAGACTGAGGTTCTTGACTTACCGGAAAAGATAAGAAAGATTGAATATGTAGATATGACACCTAAACAGAATCAAATCTATAAAGAAGTATATGCAGGTGTTATGAGTGATTTACAAAAGATTAAATTCTCAAATAACCCACTTTCTATGATGATTAGATTGAGACAAGCAACCGGATGGACAGGTATCTTATCAAATACTGTGCAAGAATCTGCTAAAATGGAAAGAATGATTGAACTTGTAAATGAGATTGTTGCAAGCGGGCAGAAAGCAATCATTTTTAGTAATTGGGAATCAATGACAGAAGTTGCAAGAGAAAAGTTGAAATCTTATAACCCAGCTTATATCACGGGAGCAACAAAAGCTGATGAACGTATGAAAGAGGTTGAAAGATTTCAAAATGATGATAAATGCAAGGTAATTATAGGAACTATCGGAGCAATGGGAACAGGACTTACGCTTACAGCCGCTCAGAATGTTATCTTTTTAGACAGCCCTTGGAACATGGCTTTGAAAGCACAAGCAGAAGATAGAGCCCATAGAATTGGAACGAAAGGAACGGTATCTGTAATTACATTATGCTGTAGAGATACCATTGATGAACGTATAGAGGAACTGGTTGAAAAGAAAGGGCAGATTGCGGATGCGTTAGTTGATGGAAAGATTAGTATTGACGATATAAACTATCTGCTTTCATAATAATATTCCAGCACCATTTTAGGTGTTGGAATTTTTTTGAAAAAGTTTACATAAAAGTGTTGACATTTCAATTTTTATGTGTTACAATATAAACATAATAAAGAAATACATAAAACTTTAGGAGGTACATATTATGAAGAAAGTAAAAGTAAACGAAATGTTCGACGATAAAGAAATGTATATCGGCAGTGGTAGAGAAATTAAAAGTCTCTACAAGAATTTAGAAAAGCATTTTGTTGCTTTTTCGATTTTTGAGGAATCACCAAAATTTAATATATTTAGAAATTATGGTCTAATGATTTCTCATGATGAGCAAGTAGGTGGTTATCCTACAATAACCATCATCAATTCAAGCGACATTGTTGAAATGTTACTTGATGGAGTTTTGACAGCATAATAAGGTACATATTTGAAAGGAGGTGATAAATTGAAAGAACGATTTACAACGGCAAGAGCCGCACAAATTCTGGACGTATCCACAAATACATTAAAACGCTGGTATAAATGGTATCATTGTGATGATTACCAAAAACCTATAGGCTTAAAATTGCCTGAACCTGAAATATCTGGAAATGGAACGATGTTCTTCACAATGGAGCAGGTGCAAGAACTTCATAAGTTCCAAACAGAACTCCGGACTATTTATAGGGGAGCTATGGCAGAGTTTAATGCCACATACCAATGGGGGCAACGTGGGTCTAAAATCTTGAATGTTGGAAAGCAGTACAAGAAGAAAATGGAGGATAATAATAATGAGTAGAAGAGATGGAAATCCTGGATTTAATTTGTCTAAAGTTATAGACGAATACAAAGAATCAAAAGACAGGGAAAATGCCTTGAAAAAGGCAAATGACCGTATGGGGAAAGATATCAAGCAGTATATGCTTGATAACGAAATGACAAAAGCAAATGGTGAGAAGTACACAGTTACAATGTCTAAAACTGTTAAGCAAAAACTGAATGAAGATTTAGCCATCGAGATAATTAAAGAGAATCTTGATGGTGCTCTACTTGCATCAGTTATTAAGCAGAAAGAGTATATTGATGAAGACGCGCTTGAAAAGCTCGTCTATAATGGTGATTTTGACATTACAAAACTTGCCAAAGCTGAAATCAACACAACAACATACACGCTCCGGACAAGCGTTATGAAATGAGGTGATTATAATGAAATGTCCTAAATGTGGAAGTGAAGATGTAACCACTTCTGTCAACACGTATACAAAATCAAAGAAAAGAAGTTTTCTGTGGAACCTTTTAATGATTCTACTAACTGGAGGATTTTGGATTCTTTGGATGTGCGTTCGTGCAAGAAAAGAAAAAGTAGTTAAAAAGAAATATCACATCTGCCAAAATTGTGGTAAATGTTGGTAAATAAAAAATGGAGGTAAATAATTATGACAAAATGTAAATGGGCTGGAGACCCAAATGATGAATACTGTAAGAACTGTGACGGTGTGACAATGGAGGTAGATGGCAATTCGATTTCTTGTGCAGAATGTGCTGGATATGAAGCTGGTACAGAAGAGGTAGATTCTACTCCGGATATGAATGAACAAATCCAGGATAAAGTAGAAGAATCATTGCCAGTCGAAGAAGAAAAGAATGATAACTCGGAGAACAACGAAAAACCTATCGAGAAGCCATCCAAAATCGATAAGCCTAACAACAATACACCTAAAGAAGAAAAACCGCTTAAATCGAAAAATAACAAAGATACAAAGGTAAAAGAAGAAAAGAAAGCTGTTGAGAAAACAGCTATAGATGAAAATGGACAAGTAAAAGTAGTTTCTATGCGTTATACATCCGGTGCCACAATTGAGCGAAATGACAATTACTTCAAATTTGTAGCAGAAGAGGAATGGGATGTATCACAGGTGGATAATGTTGATGACGTGAGAGAACAGCTCTGGGCGAAGTTGAATGGGGAAGTAGATAAGCAGATTGAAGAATTGCAAAATTTATAAATTAAGTCTTGTAATTTAAAAATCATTGTGTTATAATATAGTTGCGGATGTGAAATAACTAATTTAATAAAAATAACAATAATCCTTGTTATATGTGGGTGTACCTTTGTACACAACAACCATTCTGTATTTCATGTCCGCAACTTGAAATCATTAAGGGTACACCGACATATAGCAAGGATTTTTTAATTGAAAGGAGAATAATATGATAACAGATTTATTAAGCACAGACGGTTTTATCATTTATAACAAAAAACTTGCAAGAATAATTGGTACAAACCCGGCTATATTACTTGGATACCTATGTTCGGAGTATAATTTTTATTCAAGTAACGGTCAACTTGATAATGGAATGTTCTTCTGCACAAGAGAAAAAATCAAATATAATACAGGGCTAACAGAAACGGAGCAAAGAACTGCAACAAAAAAATTAAAAGAATTAGGTATTATTGAATCCGAGCTAAAAGGGATGCCTTCAAAAACCTATTACAAGATAAATGAAAGCTGTATATCTTCAATTTTAAGTAGTGAAGAAACCTTACAGCAAGGTCTAAGGAATCCTAACAACAAGACATTAGAAAACCTTACAGCAAGGTCTAAGGAATCCTCACAGCATGATATAAGGAATCCTCACACTAATAATAATATAAATAATAACTTAAAACAAAATACTAAAGATAATATAAAGAAAAATTCTAAAAAGAAATCCAAGATTGATATTAAAATCGAATCTATAGAAAGGAAATGTTTAGAGTATGATTTAGAAGATGAAGTTATAGAACTTTTAAGTAGATTTTTTAGAAATCTTTTAGAAAACCATAAAATGGTTACAGAGGATAAGGTAAATGCAATTTTAACAAAATTAGCAAAAGTAAACACAAAAACTCAGATAAAGGCTATTCAGTTATCTCTTGATAATGGATACATGAATATAGACCCGGAATGGTTACAGAACAAAAACACTTCATATAATGGAACAGGTAAATGTTCAAAAGAACTAGCATGGAGAACACATGAACAAATGGAAGAATCAGAAAAGAAAAGACAAGAGTTTTTTGAAAAAGTAAAAAACAACGACCCATCAATACATCATTTTTAAAGGAGGAATATAAAATGGCATATAAAGGAGCATATCGAGAACAAGATGAAAAGTATTTAAAAGAATTGGTTCTTGGTTGTATAACTGACGAACCTACAAGACTCAGTTCCACTAAAATAGCAGATTACCTTGGATTACACGCAAGAGACGTTCGTCTACTAATACAGAAGTTAAGGGATGATGGATATCCAATATGTGCTACACCAGAACAAGGGTACTGGATTGCAAGAACGAGCTGGGATATGAATGATACGATGATTAAGTTAAAATCACATATTGAGAATAGCATAGACACTTATAACTCACTCGTGAAAAGTCAAAATGCATTAAAGCGAAAGGAAGGAAACAATGAATATACAGAGTTGCTGGTATAAGAGAATTTG
>CAMEMA010000074.1 GCA_945926705.1 uncultured Clostridia bacterium | reverse complement strand
TATCGTCCGACAAATGATGCAAAAAGTTCGTGTAGATGAAGCCGGAGACACTGATTTACTTGAAAATTCTGTTGTTGATAAAGCTGAGTTTCTTAGAGCTAACGACAAAATTAAGGCAAGAAAAGAAGCCGGTGAGACGGAACTCGAAGAAGCATATTGTACACCTATACTTTTGGGAATTACAAAAGCTTCACTTGCTACAGATTCGTTTTTCTCTGCAGCATCGTTCCAGGAAACTACCAGAGTACTGACTGAAGCAGCTATAAAAGGAAAAGTCGACCCACTTATCGGTCTTAAAGAAAATGTTATTATAGGTAAACTGCTTCCTGCAGGAACGGGAATTCATAGGTACAGAGATGTATATATAGAAAAGGTTAACCCTAAAAACAATATGCCTAAATTAGAAAACAATTTAGACATAGCAGAATAGAAAAAATAAAGAATCGGTATAAATTTTTTATACCGGTTCAGTTTTGTATAAACTGAAAAATATTAATTTAAGGATAGGTTTTTATGAATAAAAAAATTTTTATAGCTTTAGCTGCATTTTTTGTATTTTTAAATATATTTCAGGTAAATGCGGCAATGCTTTACGACGAACCATTAAATTCTGCAGCTGTTTATGTTGTAAACAAGGCTACCGGGATGTCCATAATTGAAAAAAACATACATGAAAAAAGAAGTCCGGCTTCGCTTACTAAAATGATGACATATATAGTAGCTTGTGAAAATTGTACAGATGCTGAAAAAATTAAAGTAAAAGTAAGAAAAGATGTGCTTGATTTAGTTGACCCTGAAAGTTCTGGAGTTAAACTTAAAGAGGGAGAGGAAATAACGCTTTATAATCTTTTTAATTGCATGTTAATTTGTTCGTCGGGTGATGCAGCAATGGTTATAGCCGATTATATTGGGGGAGGAAGTATAGAAAATTTTGTTGATAAAATGAATCAGAAAGCCAATGAACTTGGTTGTTCGGATACCCATTTTGAAAATCCCGATGGTTTTTACAATGAAAATCAATATTCAACTGCTGAAGATATTTATAAAATATCAAGATTTGCTATGGAAATTCCCGGTTTTATGAACATAGTTTCAAAATCAGAATGTAATGTGTTTGGCGATGAAAGAGACCCAATAATTACAACCAACAAAATGATAGATTTAAAACATGGTGGAGAGTACTATTGCCCTTATGTAAAAGGAATAAAGACCGGATATCTTAAAGAAGCCGGGAGATGTTTGGCTTCTTATGCACAAAAAGGCGAAAATGCGTATATAAGCGTAGTTATGGGAGGTCCGACATTAGATGAGGATGGTCTAACAATTGAAAAAAATATGGCTATGGTAGATACTAAAAAAATATATAATTGGGCATTTGAAAATCTAAAAAATTTCAAACTTTATCCAAAAGATTTTCCTGTCGCAGAAATTGACATTAAATATGTCTGGAAACACGATAAACTTCTTTTAGTTCCCGATATGGATTTTTCTCTAAATTTACCTCTTAAATCTAAAAAAGAAGATATTTCTCTTAAAATAGATGCTCCAAGTTTAGTGGAGGCTCCAGTTAATAAAGGAGATATTTTAGGAAAAGCCGAAGTATTTTATCTCGGACAAAAAGTTGGAGAGTTTAATGTTGTTTCGGACTCTACTTTTAAAAAGAGCTACATATTAATGATTTTAAAAAATTGTGAGTATGTTGTGAAATCTCCTTTGTTTATAGTGTTGGTTATTGTTTCTGTTGCTTTTTTATTTATTTACGTAATGATTGCCATTCGTGAAAACAAAAAAAGAAGAAAGAGAAATAAGATAAAAAAATTTCCAAAACATCTTATCAAATAATTTTTAAATTAAGAAAGCCTAGTAAGAATATTTCCCCGACGGTTATGCATATAAATTTGTATGTAGAATATAAACTGGAGGGCGTAAAATGATAGACTTTTGTCCTGAAGGACGATTAACAGATAGTTTTGAAAATAAAAATTATTTATCGTGTTTTGAGAATTTATTGGAGGCTTACACTGATCAATCGATACTGGAAGCAAAAGCAGTCGTATGTGATAATAAGCATAACTTAATTGTTGATTTGGGATTTATTAAGGGTATTATTCCTCGCGAAGAAGGTGCTATAGGAATAAAAGAAGGAACTGTTCGAGACATAGCGGTAATATCTAAAGTTAATAGAGCGGTTTCATTTGTAGTAACGGGTTTTAGTCATGATGATAACGGAAATGACATAGCAATCTTATCTCGCAGAAAAGCTCAAGAAATATGTATGGAAAAATATATTTCAAGGTTAGTTCCGGGAGATGTAATTACAGCTAAAATTACTCATATGGAAAGTTTTGGAGTATTTGCGGATATAGGGTGTGGAATAATATCATTTTTACCTATTGATACTATTTCTGTATCTCGAATTGCTCATCCAAAAGAACGCTTTTGTGTGGGAATGGATATAAAAGTAATTGTAAAAAGCTTAGAAAATGGGCGTGTTAACTTAACTCATAAAGAACTTTTAGGTACATGGAAAGAAAACGCAGATATGTTCGCAATAGGAGAAACTGTTGGAGGGATAGTTCGTTCCGTGGAAGATTACGGTATTTTTGTTGAATTGACTCCTAATTTAGCAGGTCTTGCAGAGCCCCGAGAAGGAGTAGCAGAAGGAAATAGGGCAAGTGTTTACATAAAAAATATCGTACCGGAAAAAATGAAAATAAAACTTGTGATAATAGATGTATTTGAATCCTCTGAAGTAACACCCGGAGTAAAATATTTTTGTAATTCCTCTCACATTGAAAAATTTGTATATTCTCCAAAAAACAGTATTAAATTAATAGAAACAGATTTTACGCATTGTCCCAGTTATACTTTGGTATAAAAAAGCGTCTCGCCACATGAAATATTCATATGGCGGGATTTTTGTAATATATAAAATTTTAGGAAATCTTACTTTTTCTCTTCCAATTCCGGTATCGTAATTTTTTCACCTAATACATTTTTAAAAACTGTTTCGTACTCCTTCATTGCTTGCGGATTTTTGTATATAGCAAAATATACTTCATCGAATGCCTCTTTATATTTTTTATTAACAAGCACTTCGTAAAATGCCTTTGCTACTGATGTATTAGGACATTTAAATATTCCTCCGCCTATGGCTCCGAGTATCAAACATTTGTATTTTCCTTCTGCCGCTTTGCAAGCTGCAGCTACTTGGTATTTTATACTATTAACAACTCTTTTGTTAATTTTGTTTTGTATTTCTTCTTGTATTTTAGGTGTTTCTTTTTCTATTAATTCTTCCACTATTCTATCTATTTCTTCTTCCGATTTTCCGACTAATTTTTCTTTTTCGGTTTCCACAAGCGCTTTTAATTTCTTACATAATTTGGAAGACATATATTGTTTTGATGCTCTTAAATCCGGAGCGTTAAACACCACATAACCATTTTTTAATTTCGGAGGTTCACCAGCTGAATCAGATGCCTCTACTTTTGGTGTTTTCAAAACAGGTTCCTCTAAATCATCTTCATTTGGATTAATCATAACTATTTTATGTTTTGATTTTCTTTTGAACATATCCTCTGCCAATTTTTTAACTTTTTTAATTTTATCCCCGCTTTTTATATCTTCAGCTTCTTTTTCAATTTCTTTTAAAAGTAATGATTTATTTTTAAAAGATGTACTTGATAATAAGCCGGACATAAAGGATGATATCTCATCATCTTTTGTAAGTGGTTCCTTTATTTCGCCTTTTATAGCTAAAAGTAATTTATCACTACCGGTATGCTTTTTTGCTTCATTGTAAATATCTATCATAGCAATTGCATTTTTTGCTAGTTTTTCATATTTTTCTTGTTCATACTCTATATTGTCTCCATAAAAATCCGAAGTAGCTTTTAAAAGGTTTAAATATAAATCAGGGTCACTTTTAATTAAACTTTCTTCTTGCCCTCCTCCTCCGCCAAGAGGGTCTCCACCGGGGCTATATGCATTTCCGGCATCGGCAACTAAAATTTCATTTTTAAGTATAGATTTTTCTCTGGATATATACTCTCTGAGTTTTTGAGCGGTTGCATCAACAAAATAAATTTTGTTATCTTTATCCTTTTCCGTTTTAAATTCAGTAATGTCTTCGTATTCCTTATCTCCTTTTTTTCTATTGTACATCTCTGTTGCCAGTACTTGTACGTCACCGTTTGATAATTCGTCCAGTTGTTCTTTTATTTTTGGAAAGGTTTTCTTATCATACTCTTCATTAATAAGAGGTTTTACTGTATAGTTTACTTTTTGAAATCCGCCTTCTTTTCGGCTTATGTTAAATAAAAGAAAATCGGTGTTTTTTCCCTCAGTAGATTTATCTAACGCTTTTATAGTCTCTATCTGATTTACTCTGCCATCAAGTCGCGAACTTTGAGCTGCATCAGTAAAAACCATCTTCTCAGACCATTCATTTATCGGTGATGTTTTAGCTACTTCCTTATCATAGGTGTAAGCTATTATTTCATATAACTTCTTTTTATTTTCATAGTCAGGAAGTGTATGAATGTTTCCTCTTGTGTCTTCTTTTTCTTGTTGAGAATCGCTAAGTATAGTACCCTCTATTTCCTGATTCGGAGATGTTAGAATTTTTTTTCTTTTTTCATTTGTTGTAAAATTACGCGCAAGTTTCTCTTTTAATCCATTTCCTAAAATAGCTTTTTGATCTTCAATATGCTTTAGATCTTCATCGTATTTGAATTTTCCAAAAAACATTACATCAAAAAAGTCTGTGTACTTGTCTATAAGTATTGATTTTAATTGTTTGAAAGTTAACTTCTTTAAATCTGATTCTTCTATCCCCTTTAAGTCTGGCATCTCCTTTAAGTCTGGCATAAAAATTCCTCCTTAATTACAATTATATTTATTTTGTGTTTTAAACACAAAACTATTATAATTTATATCAAAAATATTGTCAATAACAAATTAATTTATTTTATTAAATCTTATTTCTGTGGAGAAAAATTCATTTTTTGAAATTGTAGGTTCGTGACTATCAATTACCAAAGGATTTTCGCCGTTATTGCTTTTTTCGGGATTAAATCTAAAGAGTTTCCAATACCCGGATTCTACAGCTTGCTTTGCTGACAGAAGTGAATTTTTCATTCCTCCTTTTATACCATGATTTATACATGGGGAATAAGCTATTATTATAGATGGACCGTTATATTTTTCAGCTTCTATAAAAGCTTTTAAGCATTGATTGTAATTTGCTCCGAGTGCTACCTGTGCAACGTATACATATCCATAAGTCATGGCTATTGCAGCTAAATCTTTTTTTGGTGTTGATTTTCCGGAACATGCAAATTGTGCGATTGCTCCTTTTGGTGTAGCTTTTGAGGCTTGACCTCCGGTATTGGAATATACTTCTGTATCAAATACTAGTATGTTAACATTTTCTCCCGAAGCTATTACATGGTCCAGTCCACCAAATCCTATATCGTACGCCCAGCCGTCTCCACCGAACATCCATATGGATTTTTGAGATAT
>CAMEMA010000073.1 GCA_945926705.1 uncultured Clostridia bacterium | reverse complement strand
CCAATTTTAGTATCGGGAATTTTGTCTTTTTCAGTTGCAGTTTCAATATTTTGAACATCCTTTTCCATATTTTCATTTTCGCCCATTTTAACCACTCCTGACTTTAAAATATAATTTAACGGTTTTTAATATAATTGTAAACTTCATCCACTAAATCTGTTGGAGTTGACGCCCCCGCAACAATGGAAACAGTTTCACAACCATAAAAAATACTATCTACTAATTCATCAACACTTTCAATCCAAACAGTTTTAGTGTGTGTACTACAAATTTCATATAACTTACGTGTATTAGAACTTTGTTTTCCACCTACAACAATCATCAAATCTGATTTTTTCGATAAAAATTCAGCTTCTTTTTGTCTTGAATGAGTTGTATTACATATTGTATCAAAAACTTTTATGTTTGTAAACATATTTTTTAAAAAAAATGCACACTTTTTCCATTCTTCAACTGAAAATGTTGTCTGAGATATTAAAATAACGTCATCATAGTTTCGATTAGAAATTTTTTTCAATATTTCTTTTAATTCATTAAGATTTTTAAATACATAGCTTGTCCCCTCGAAGTAACTTCTAATCCCTATCATTTCAGGATGATTTTTGTTTCCTGCGGCAAGCAAAAGGGATTTTTTATTCGAATATTTTATTACTATGTTATGAATTTTTTTAACAAAAGGGCAAGTTGTATCAATATATTTTACACCTTTTAAACTAATATATTCTAAAGTGGACCTAGTTATCCCATGAGACCTTATTATCAAAATAGTATCATCTGGTATAAGTGAAGGTTTTTCTACAATGCTTACTCCCATATTTTTAAAATTTTCTATTACAGTAGGATTATGTATGATTGGACCTAAAGTACAAACTTTTTTTCCGGATAATATCAAATCATAAACTATTTTAACGGCTCTATTTACTCCAAAACAAAATCCAGAAGTTTTAGCTATACTTATTTTCATTTCCTTATTCACCGCGTAATTCTTTTATTTTATTCATTATTAAATTTGTAGCATTCTTTATTTCGATGCGTGTTCCTTCATTTATTCCCAACTGTTCTGAAGTAATCGGGACTCCATATTTTATAACAGTTTTTTTGAATATATGTACTCTTTTATCCTTTGAACTTCCAGTTATACACACCGGTACTACCGGCACACCGGAATTATAAGATAAAAGCACAGCACCTGATTTTGGTCTTAAAAACTCTCCGGTTTTTGAGCGTGTTCCTTCAATAAAAATTCCTAAAATCTCACCGTTTTTCAATATATTCTGAGCTTCATTTATAGCTTGATAATCACCCTTACCCCTTTTTACGGCAAAAGCACCTAACGATGAAAAAATCTTTCCTAAAAATTTATTGCGAAATAATTCTGCCTTTGCCATAAAGTGAATGTGTTGCGGATGCGAAACAATATAAAAAATAGGGTCAATATTTGAAACATGATTTGAACAAATCATATATCCGCTTTTTAAACCTTTTATATTTTCGATTCCTAAAATTTTATAAGGAAAAAATAACTTGACAAAAGGTCTTAAAAACCAAGCAATAAAATTATAGAATTCTTTATTTTGTTTCAAAATTTATACGCTCCTTAATCTTTTTAAGTATATAACTGACGCTCTCGTCAAATGTATATCGGGAATTGTCAAAAATTATGGCATCTTTTGCAGGTTTTAAAGGTGCAATTTTTCTGTGCATATCATTAAAATCACGTTCATTTATATTTTTCCAAACCTCATAAAAAGTGATATTTGGACACTTTTTTAATAATTGTTCATATCTCCTTTGAGCTCGAGATTTTGGAGAAGCAGTCAAAAAAAATTTTACATCTGCATTAGGAAGTACAACAGTACCTATATCTCTACCATCCATAATAATATTATTTTTCAATGCAATATTCCTTTGCAAAGACAAAAGATATTTCCTGACACAAGGCATCGAAGAAATTTGAGAGGATATCATAGAAACCTCATCAGAGCGGATATTACCGGTAATATTTTCATTATTTAAAAACACAAATTGATTATTATTATTATATTTTACATCAATAACTATGTTTTTTAGGCTTTCTGAAACATTATTCTCTAAATTATAGTCAATGTTATTTTTAAAAAAATAATATGCTATAGAACGATATAGTGCACCAGTGTCCACACTGACAAAATTTAGTTTTTTAGCCAGACACTTAGAAATACTGCTTTTCCCCGACCCTGAAGGTCCATCTATCGCAATAGAAATCATAAATAACCACCCAAAAATTTATTTTAAATTCACACAAAGTCAGGGTCTTGCACTCTTAATACAAGACCCTCCATTTTTTACTCTATCGTTTATTTTTTATTTCAGTGCTAAGCTTTTCAATAAATTCATCTATAGTTATCGATCCCAAATCACCTTTATCTCTGCTTCTAACTGAAATTGTATTATCTTCTATTTCTTTTTGACCTAAAATTAGCATATATGGAACTTTATTTAACTGGGCTTCACGTATTTTTTTACCTATTTTTTCATTTTTTGAATCAATTGAAACTCTAAATTTACCTAATTCTCTTAATTTTTTGTAAACCGATTCCGAATATTCCAGAAAAATTTCACTTATAGGTAAAATTCGAATTTGTTCCGGAGCTAGCCACAGTGGTAAATTTCCTTTCGTTTCTTCGAGCAAAAAGGCTATAAATCTATCAGAAGAACCCAAAATTGCACGGTGAATAACTACAGGTCTATGTTCATTTCCATCTTTTCCTATATAAGTTAAATCAAACCTTTCAGGTAAAGCAAAATCTAACTGACATGTGGGAATTGTCACGTCGTGCATCAAAGCAGATTTAATTTGAATATCTATTTTAGGACCATAAAATGCGGCTTCACCTTTTGCTTCATAAAAATCAATATTGAGTTCAGTTAAAATTTCCCTAAGTTGACTTTCAGCAGTGTCCCACATTTCATCATTATCGATATATTTTTCTTTATTTTCTTTATCTCGTAATGAAAGCCTAATTTCAAATTTATCAAATCCAAAATCTGTTTTCCAAACAGAAAATATAAGTTTAAGAACATTACCTATTTCTTCTTTTATTTGATCAGGTCTTACAAATATATGAGCATCATTTTGGCACATTTGCCTTACTCTTTCCAACCCACATACAGCACCCGAATTTTCATACCTGAAATCATGTGCAAGTTCACCAATTCTGATAGGAAGATCACGATATGAATGCAGTTCGTTCTTATAAATTAACATGTGATGAGGACAATTCATCGGACGCAAAACCATTTCTTCGTTTTCCATCTCCATAACGGGAAACATATCATCTTTGTAATGGTCCCAATGCCCACTTATTTTATAAAGACCTGTAGATGCCAAACTTGGAGTATATACATGACTATACCCCAATTCAAGCTCTTTATCCTGAATATACCTTTCCAAAATTCTTCTGATTGTTGCACCTTTTGGAAGGTAAATCGGTAGTCCTGAACCAACTAGAGGATGAGTCATAAATAATTTGAGGTCTTTGCATATTTTTCTGTGGTCACGTGATTTTCTGTCTTCAAGAATTTGTAAATATTCTTCTAGCATGGATTTTTTTGGAAATGAAATTCCGTAAATCCTAGTAAGCATCTTATTCTTTGAATCGCCCTTCCAGTATGCCCCTGAATACCCAACAAGCTTGAATGATTTTATATATCCCGTAGACATCATATGCGTTCCACCACATAAATCAACAAATTCGCCTTGTTTACGGAATATAAGATCTCCATCACTTTTGTGCTTTTCTATAAGTTCTATTTTATAAGGCTGATTACGTTCTTGCATAAACTTAACAGCTTCATTTTCTTTCATCATGAAAAGTTCTATTGTCAAATTTTCTTTTATTATTTTCTGCATTTCCGACTCAATTTTTTTCAAATCGTCATCATTTATGGATTTTTCAAAATCAAAATCATAATAAAATCCTTCATCTATTGCGGGACCAATAGCAAATTTTGTACCCGGATATAACCTACAAACAGCTTGAGCCATGATATGAGAAGTAGTATGCCAGTAAGTTTTTTTTCCGTATTCCGAATCAAACGTCAAAAATTCAATCGAACAATCTTTCTCAACGTGATATTTCAAATCTTTGAGCTCTCCGTCGACTTTTGCCACACAAACCTCTTTATACAGATTTCCACCTAAACTTTTAGCAATTTCAAAAAGGGTAATCCCACTATTCACATCCTTTATAGAGCCGTTCTTTAATGTTATTTTGAACATGGAAACATGCCTTTCTAAATTTACTTCATTTTGGATTTTTTTACAAAAACAGCTAATAAATATATTATACCAAATATCAATAAAATTACAACCAAAAGCCATGGTTGAGTGTAAGCTCCTCCAGATTTAACCTCTACCCAAAGTTCATCCATAAGTTTGTTTATATTACTTGGTAAATTTATAAAAACCTGTGAATTTTTCACTTCGTTTTCATCGGGATAAAATTTTTTAATCTCATCATTTAATTTTTTATATGCCTCAGTATGTGGAGTGGAATATCCTGTTTTTTGCACATTAGCTAAAGCTATATCTGTTTCACACATAAAATTTATATATTTTTCTGCTTGAATTTTATGTCGTGAGTTTTTAGGTATACACATAGAGTCAACAAACTTATTGGTACCGCTTTTGGGAATTACAAATC
The DNA here is from genome assembly GCA_945926705.1 of uncultured Clostridia bacterium. Lineage (GTDB taxonomy): Bacteria > Bacillota > Clostridia > Oscillospirales > Acutalibacteraceae > UMGS1491. Next base: position 939 of record CAMEMA010000073.1, on the reverse strand, counting down.
CTATATCTGGATTTGTCTTCAAAAGGGTTGCAGCATCTCCTGAATAATAAGGTGCCAACACTGCTTCACCATTACTCATTTTGTCAAATATCTGATCCATAACATAAGCTTGTACTAACTTTTTTTGAATTATAAGTTGATTTGCTGCTTCTCGCCATGCTTGTGGATTGACGGTATTAACGGAATAACCGAGTCGTAAAAGAGATATTGCAAAAGAATCACGAGCGTTATCAAACATAAGTATTTTATTTCTATATTTTTCATCCCAAAGTGTATTCCATGTTATTTCATCTTCATTTTCTTGAATTTCGCGTTTATTATAAAAAATTCCTATTAGCCCCCAAACATAAGGCACAGAATATTTATTTTGAGGGTCAAAGTCTAAATTTTTAAAATTTTCGCTTATAAATGAGTAATTTGGAATGTTGTCAAAATTCAAAGGTTCAAGCATATCATTTTCAATGAGCCTAGATATCATATAATCGGATGGAATTATAACGTCATAATCTGCACCGCCACCAATTAATTTTGCAAAAAGCTCTTCATTGTTTTGAAAAGTTTTATAATTTACTTTTATTCCAGTTCTTTCGGTAAATTCCTTATTTACGTCTAAAGTTCCGTCAACACCATTTGAAATAAATTCTCCCCAACTATATACATTTATAACATTATCGTTTTCACTTTTTTCACTTGAGCAACCCGAAATAAACGACACAATAAATAATATTAAAATAGAAAAATAAATTTTTTTTTTCAAAAATTTTAATCCTCCTTATACTAATACATTGGTTTTTTTGAAAATTTTTTGTCTTTAACCTGCCGGATATTTATGACTATCAGCAAAACGAAAACCGATAAAAACATCAGCGTTGATAAAGCATTTATCTCGGGACTTACTATTTTTCGAGTCATGGAATATATTGCAATAGGTAACGTTTG
>CAMEMA010000072.1 GCA_945926705.1 uncultured Clostridia bacterium | reverse complement strand
TATATAAAATTATCTTAATAAATTGTTACTTGTAAATTAACACATACATGTAGTATAATTATAAATGTAAAGGAAAAGAGGAGTTAAAAGCATGTTTGAACACAATTTAATTATTAAATGGACAGGTCACTTAAGTAGTAATTACAAGAAAATTACTATTAAAACACAATTTGACGTTGAGCTTCATGCTCCAGCAGAAAATTACAGATCTGATATTTATTTAAAAGCTGATGCTGAAGAACGTATTTTTGAAAAAATGGAAAAAATGGATACTTTTGATGTTACGGATTATTTCATCGACGTGCTTCCTGCAGAATATGCAAACGACGAAATTATAGACGCTGATGAAGTTGAAATTCTCTCTTATTGCGGAGATACAAAATTTAAAACTGAACTCGTTAGCATAGAATAAAAAAAGTATTTGCAAATTAATATAGTTATATAGTATAATAATAAATGTAGTAGTAAAATTAAAAAGCGAGGTTATAAAAAATTATGGTAGCAAAACAAACATTAGAAGAAGAATTTTCAAGCTTTAAAATTGAAAGTATTGTTAGAGTATGCAAGCAATACTTAATTGAAAAACAAATAGAAAGTAATAAGAATAAACCAGAACTTCCAATCCTCATGCTTACAGGGTATTTTGAAGTTTGTGCAATTCATACAATACAAGAGTATAAAAACAATAATAAAATAAACAAGTTATATAATAAAGCATATAAGTATTTATCTAAAAACGGATTTTTAGGGGCATAGCAAGCCTATTATTAAGAGTTTATAGTAGTATAGTAAAATTATACTGAAACACTATAAACTCTTAATAAACGGGTACGGAGATAGCGGAGAATTAATATTTAAAAACAATAATAAAATATAGTGTTTTTAAATGCGTTATACTTAACCTTATAATTTTAATAAAAAACTACTTGACAAAAATATTTTTAGCATGCTTTCATGCCCGTAAAATTTTTGTCAATATTTTCAGATATTTTTTATTAATAATATTTTACATAAAATAATAAAAAAGTATTTGCAAATTAATATAGTTATATGCTATAATAGACATGTAGAATTAAAAAGCGAGGTTTTGAAAAATGGAGTACAACACAGACGAATTTACATGCCCTATATTTAACGGGTTTTACTGTTCGAGATATTCATTAGACGAAAGGTTTACTGACGACGACATGTTTAATAATCCGAATAACGTTGATATTGAGATATTAGAATATGTCAGAGAAAATGCAGAGGTTGAAAGTAATTATTATACAAATGTCGCTCAAACTTATATAGATACATTACATAGTCTTATTACAGAGGTTATACCAAATTTTACTATGAAATACAAAAACATAGTATCACCGAAATATTATAATTATTATACAGATAGAATTTATGGTATGTGTAACTTTACAGAATGCCAAAAGGAAATTATAAATATTATTAATAAGAATATAAATATTTTTAAATTAGTCCTTGAAAAATATTGCACTACAACAAGCGGTTTTATTAGTTATTATTCTAATAATATTAATGAATGGGATTTAAACCGTAACGACTTGGATTGTAATGAAATAGGATTAATTCTTGAAGTGTTAGCTATTATTGGATACAAGAAAAAATATTATGATAATTCAACAATAAAATTAGATAGTAGTTTTGATATTGTATCTTTAAAAGATTTAAACGAAGTTGAGGACGATATTGATGCGTTAGCATTTGAGGATATGGATTATGCCGAGTTTACAATAGACTTTATTAAATTAGCTAATGAGTTTAACTTAAAAGTAGTTCCGCAATCATTTGATGATTTAGAACATTATACAAAATTAATGGGTGAATATGTTTATCTTCCGGATAACAAAGACCAGTTAAAATTATTTTCATAAATACAAAACCTCGATAATTAATGCAAAGCTATTTAATATAGCTTTGCTTTTCTTTTTATATATATATATTATGAATGGGTGAATAATTATTCATTACCCTCAATATAAATACCTTTTCGTCCGCAAGCTCATCCCAATATACTAATGCCTCGGCTTATAATAAATACAAGGGTTTTCAACTGTTAAATTAAAGATTAAGATTTTTAAAGATTTTGAAAAATATACTTGACAAAAATATATTTCATGATTGTTAAGTTTAATTACAAGCATGATTACATGCTTCTTGACAAAAATATTTTCATGCTTATAAAATTTTTGTCAAGCCTTTTACCCATGCTTTATTACATATATTAAGTAACAAAATATTACAAAAATAAAATAAAGTATTTGTAAATTAAGTATGCTATATGGTATAATTATATATGTAAAGGAAATAAAAAGGAGTTAAATTATGGAATTAGAAAAAAATAAAAGGTATTATGTAATTGCACCTAACGGAGAAAAATGCAGTGTAATTTATGCAGGTAATGGAAATTGGCAAACGTGGTCTTTAAAAAGAAAACAATGGGAAAGTTTTCCGAGAAATTATTTACAAGTATTGAAACAGGCATGAAGCAAAGAGAGGTAAAATAATATTAAAGAATATAAAAAACTTTAGAATAAAAAATGAAAGGAGATAATTATGGCACAATTAGCAACAACAGTTAAAGTAAACAAAGAAAATCAAGCAAAATTAAACAAACTTTTGCAAAAGCGAGAATCATTAAAAACACTTTCAAAAGACATTGAAAACCAACTTGATGAAATTAACAAAGAAATTCTTAATATATGCCCTAAAGAGAATACAAGATATGAAACTAACATGTACACAGTTTTAATTTCTCTTATTGAGGGAAGATACACAGTATCCAATACAGACTTACAAACAAAATACCCGAAAATATTTGACGAATTGAAAAAACAAAGCAACTCATATTTGAAAATAAACCCTACAAAAATTAAAAAAGAAGTTAAAAATTTATAAAACAACATAATAAAATGAAACCTATTCTATTGCGTGTTACATTAAGTAACACGTTTTTTTAATAAATACTTGACAAAAATTTTCTCAGCATGCTTTCATGCTAAAAATATTTTTGTCAATACTTTTATATAAAATTTTAAGTAACAAAATATTACATAAATAAAATAAAGTATTTGTAAATTAAGTATGTTATATGGTATAATTATATATGTAAAGGGAAATAATACAGGAGATTAAAACATGACATTACAAACTGAATTAGAAAATTTTTACGGTACACAATATTATCATAGACTCCCTTTAACTAAAATAGTATGTACTGACGGAGTTAAATTTTTTGCTGAAAAAGGCAAAGCTTTTTGGTGTGTTGACGATATGAGTATTATGGCTATTAAGTTGAATCAACCGTTCTTGGCAATTACAGTAACAGCTAAAAATAGTAAAGCAAAAATTGTATATACTGACGGTAACGACAATATTTTAAAAACTAAACGATATAGATATACAACTCTCGCAGACGGTGAGTATAATTTTTATTGTACTGATGACGTATTAATGTTATCTTCCGAGTATTAATATAATAGTATTGACAATACCTGTATTTTATTATATTATATAAATAGATATTTATTTTCATAATTAACTCCTTAAGAGGCATGTTATATTTTCATATAGCATGCTTTTCTTTTTAAAAAATACTTGACAAAAATATTTTAAACATGCTTTCATGCCCGTAAAATTTTTGTCAACCTATTACTTAATAAAATATTACATATATTAAGTAACAAAATATTACATAAATAAAATAAAGTATTTGTAAATTAAGTATGCTATATGGTATAATTATATATGTAAAGGAAATAAAAAGGAGTTAAATTATGAGTTACTACGGAGTTAAAAATTTAAAAATTATTAAAACTGAAAGCGGATATAATGCAACATGCATGATATACGATAGTAGTATCCGTTCATGGGATGGGAAACGTGTTTGGGATCTATGCGAACGCTTATATAAAAACTCATATAATACAAAAGAAGAACTTGAAAGAAAGCTATTTGAGGACTTTTAGACGGTAATTTACATGGAACATGTGGTAAATTTGCATCATTAAATTGGCATACTTGCAAAATCAGATTATCTGATGCGGAATATGAAGAACTAAAAGCCCTTGAAGATAAAAAGAATCATATTTCTGATGCAGTCTGTACTTTACGCAAATGCCCGTCTTACCAAAATATGACTTATGAAGAATTTTTAAAACGTGAAGAACTTCAAGGAATTTTTAATGAAGTTAATGTATTAAGTAAAATGTATAGTGATAGAAGATATGAATTGTACTATAATGCATGGCAAGAATATTTAGCGGAAGAAAAAAAGACTAAAAGAGAAGATAAAAAATCATGTAAATATTTAATCAGATTATGTGACGGTAATTGTGCTAATTATTATATACAAAAGAAAACGTCAAAATACATTCAATTCACATCAAACAGAAACCTTGCAAAAGAATTTACAAAGTCAAAAGCAACCCTTGAACTACAATCGTCTATACTTCAAGAATATGATCCCGTACTTATTCCATGTTAATAATTCCCTTGATAATTCCTTTATAAGCATGTTACACTATGTAACATGCTTTTTTAAATAAATACTTGACAAAAATATTTAGAGCATGAAAGCATGTTAAGAAAATTTTTGTCAATACTTAATATACATATTTATTACATATATTAAGTAACAAAATATTACATAAATAAAATAAAGTATTTGTAAATTAAGTATCATGCATGCTATAATTATATATGTAAAGGGAATTAAAAAGCGAGGTTTTATTTATGTCAATTACAGAAGATCAAATTAATTACAACGACTTGTTAAATCAAGCAATTTCAGGAAAAGGAACTCTTTCAAAGTGTTTTTCTATGTTTCATAATTACTCAATACATAATCAAGTTATAGCCATGTACCAAATGAACATGATGAACTTATCCATAACTCCACTTAATACTTATAATGGATGGAATAGGCTTGGACGTAAAGTCAAAAAAGGAAGCAAAGCTATTTCACTTTGGATGCCGACGGGTGGCTATAGTGTTAAAGTAACAAATGAAAATGGCGAAGAAGAAACAAAATTTTTACCGACTCGCTTTATCCTTAAAAATCAATGGTTTTGTATGGATCAAACAAGCGGTGCAGAAGTTAAGGCTAATGAATTAAAAACTAATATTAAATTTGACTTTTTTAATGTTTATAAAAAGTTTAATATTAAACTTGTAAAATTTGAGCATATAAACGGTAACGTGCAAGGGTATGCTGACGTTGCGAAAAAAGAGCTTGCAATAAATCCAATGGCGGATCACCCCGAAATGACTGTATTACATGAAGTTGCCCATATAGCATTAAAGCATAATGAGGTTAAGATTGAAAAAGAAATTAAAGAAGTCGAAGCTGAAACAGTTGCTTATATTGTAGGTAGTTTGATTGGTTTATCTGAACAAGAGTTATCTGATAGCCGAGGATATATTCAAAATTGGCTTGGTAATAATAAGATATCAGATAAAACTTGCAAGCGAATTTTCAAAGTAGCTGACGCAATTATAAAAGCAGGTAAAGTTGAGTAAATAGATCTTTTTCCTTCATAGCCCGTTTGAGCGATTCAAACGGGCTATTTTCTTTTTAATAAAGTGGTAGATTAAATTTATTCCCCTCTAATCATGAAACCTCTCTTCCGCGAGCTGAGCCCATTACAATTGCCTATTATAATTCAG
>CAMEMA010000071.1 GCA_945926705.1 uncultured Clostridia bacterium | reverse complement strand
AAGGACTGCGAAGAAGCCATTTATCAGTTGGCAGCCATAGCGGAAAATCCCTACAACAGCGACTATTACAGAACGTTGTATAGAGTTCTGGAAGAAATCGCAAAGAATCAGTAAAGGAGAAAATGAAATGAAAACACTTGCAGATTTTAAACGAGATGCAGCCAGCGGAAAAATCAAACTTGAACTGGTTGAGAGATACGGAAAGACCGGAGAAGAAATTCCCGAAAGAATCCGAGGCATCAGAACCGTTAGCAGAATAAATACCGTTGCCATCTTCTTGGCAAATGAGGATGGAGTGGAGAGTGAACTACGCTTTGACTCTGCAAAGTTGGTTGAGTATGACGGAAAATCCTTGACCATCTACGAGAGAGGCGAAAGGGATTTGACCGAGCAGGAGCAGAAAATTCTTGCAGACTGGCAGAAAATCGAGGATGACTACTACAAGCAAAATCCATATGGAAATTCCTACTGGAAAAGAAAGGACTATTTCAAGAGGTGCCCTTGCCCTTGGCTTTCTGGCTATGAGACCGTAAGAGGCAAGTATTACAACTACAAAGGAAAAATCCTTGATAATCAGGTTCGAGGAAATGCAATTTTAAAGTACAACGTGTATGCACAGTAAGGAGTGGAAAATATGAATATCCGATTAGAAGAAAATCTCTGGATAGTAAATGACGGAGAATATATTATCGGTGAAGGAGAATCTACCACATATGTTGTAAGTAATTACGATGGCGAAACAGTGTATTCAAATGACGATTTTGAAAGTTGTTTGTGCTGGATTCTTAACAGTATTTAAGTAGCGGAAAAGATGAGAAAATACATAGTCAACCCCGGAGGTTGGAGGGCAGGAAAGGCAATAAAACCTATTTTGATTATGGAAAAAGGAGCAATAACAATGACTAACTACATGGAAAATCTCACAAAAAACCTTGATGCAATGTACGCCGGAAAAATCGGCAGCGCAATTCTTAAACAAGACGAACATGTAACGCTTTTTCTTTCAGCTATTACTGTCGGAAAATCTACCTTTATATATGGTGATTATACATGTGACGGAAAAATTCCGTCTGAAAAGCTTGAACTTCTCGCCATAATAACGGAAAATTTGAAAGTCGTGTTCAATCGCTATATGCTTTTTAAAACTTTTGATGAAATACCTGAAGATTATATTTGCGTAAATGATTATATTGCAAAACTTAACAATAATGAAGTATCGGAAAAATACATAGAAATTTATAATAGCTTTCCGACCGTAAAAATTAACACTACCTATGAAAAAGATTGCCAACGAAGGGCAAGACATAATCTTCTTGTTATCGGAAAATCTGAAGAAATTAAAATTCCAAAGCTTGTTAATTTTGAAAACATTAAATCAATTCTCGCAGGATATATCTTGACTGAAACAGAAAAAGTTGTAGTTAATTACATGATGGAGAATAAAGATCGGCTTATAGCCGAAAAATCACATCGGGCATATATTGAAAAGCTTATAACGGAAAAATCTGTTGTCGAGCCGTGGGAACTTGAGTTAGCGGAAAGTTTGCGAAATATTGATGCAAAAACTGTTACCGTTGAATTTAGCTTTAATGGAAAATTTGCAGTCGGAAAAATTAATCCTAAAGAATTGCTCCGAATGCTTGCAAATAAATTAAATATTAGTGATTGGGATTTTGCAAACGGCACAGAGGGCGGAAAAGTTATTGCCGAGCTCGGTGTAGACTATGATAACCGCTTGAAGTGTGAACACATAACAAAGATATATTATCGTGGAAAGTCTCTTTATAAACTTCCCGAAAATCAGGAGGAGGATAATTAAATGAAGGAAAAAACTACATTCAAGAAAAACCTCGACAGAGAAATGGAAGAATTTAGACAGGGGTTTAATGGTATGCAGCCAGTAGACGTGTATAATAGCTCCTACAAAATCAATTTCTATGAAGAATATTATATGCTTCTTGGTAGCGATTTCATAGATGAGTATACACAACTCATAGAATGGTTGAGCAAATTTTCATATCCGTTAGCATTTCTCTATGGTGAATGGCTCAGTTGTAACGGTGCATTTAGCGAAGATTGGAATGATATGATTAATTTCATAACAAATATTTATGATGAGGAAAAATAATATGAAAACTTGTAAGGAGAAAATTTTAATATGAATAACGAAATAATTATCTCAACCATCGAAAACTATATTGACACTTTGGAAAATCCTGAAATAGAACTTTACAAAAAAGCTTTGAATAGATTTGATAATAACGAAGGAAGAACCTTCTATATACCTTTAGAAGGTCTCGCTCTTTTGGTGTCTACTCTTAAACGAGAACTTGCAGAATCGGAAATCAAAAAATCAAAGGGTAACACCTTCTTGAAACGCTCAAAATTAGCGGAAAAAATCATTATGTCAAATTCAAGGGAAGAATTGCGCTCCGGCTGGATTGAGGACGAAAAGCAGTGTTTCATGACGCCATATTATGGGTTTATGTTGACGGAAAAATTAGAAATTACTATGACTAAATCCGGAAATCATCCTAATTTATCATCAACGTTTAAAATTTGCAATCCGGAAAACATCATAAAATATGATATCGGAAAAATAAAGGCAGAATATAAATTACATAAACCGAATAAAAAGTACGGAAGAATGTGCATTGTCCGGTTTGGAGACGTGTATTTCAATGCAGAACATTTCATACAGTGTGTTGATATACTTGGTGAAGAGCCTGCATTTTATTGCGGAAAACCTAAAGAAACAGTAATTTTTGAATCTAAAAACGGTAAAGCGATACTCTGTCCCATAACTCTGATGAACAAAACAAACTGCTATATTTTTGACGGTGAAAAGGTATAAGAGGGTTGCAACAGAAAACCCGATGAACAAATTAAAATTAAATCAAACTTTCCATCTTGATTTTTTTATCTTATTTTGATATAATTAACAAAAACAAAAAATAGGATTGATTTATTGTGGAAGATTTGAATAAAAAGTTATTGGAAGTATATAAGTTTGTATTTGATAATTATAAATTTAATGTAAATGATATTTTCTATTCCATGGAGTTTTTAATTGAAAGTGTTAGAGATACCAAAAATTCTATTCTGAAATCAGTAAAAAATACAAATGATTTTAATGAAATTTACGGTTTGTTAGATTATGGAAAATCCATTAAAAAAATTGAAGGAATTTTAAGTGATTATTTAAATGCTTTTACAACTATGTCAACAACAGAGGAAAGAGAAGATATCATAGAGGAAGAAAGCATTGATAATGAGAAAACTATTCCCAATTATAAAGATTATGAAGTGGATGCGGAAATTCCGCACTTATTAACGGAGTCTTTTACACATAAGAAAATTTGTGGTTTCTTCTTAAATAATGTTAGATATAATGTTGCTGATTGGAAAACTACACTGGTTAAAATATGTGAATTACTTTATGACAAAGACCCTGATTTGTTTCAAAATGTAATAGTTTCTAATAGATTTACCGGAAGTAAAATAGAATATTTTTCAACATCAAATAAAGGAAAATATTATAGAAAGCTCAAAAATGCCAATATTTATGTATGGACTTGCCATAGTGCTAATGCCATTTGTTCTTTAATCAGAAGGCTTTTGTTGGAATATAACATTCCATCTAATAGTTTGTATATCTATTTGAGGGCAGACTACACTCCTTTACATAGTGGCGTTGAAAATATTGAGGTTATTACTCATCCGGATGTAAGCGAAGATATTAAAATCGGAAAATTTGTACGGTCAACTATGAGAAATCTGTCTATTGCTGGTTATATGTTTGATAAACAAATGCTTATTTCTCTTTTAAATGACGAGGATACTAAAAAAATGTTTGGCATTGGAATATCTTTCTTTAAAGAGGTAAAGGACGAGACGCAAATTTCTAAACTGACGAAAGATGCAAAGGGATATAATAGATATTGGCGTGAAGTTTTTGAATTTAATGGAAGGAAGTTTTTAATTGTTAGTCAATGGACGAATAGTAATAAAGATAGATTTTATCGATGGTATAATACCCTTGAAGGTATCAAACTTTGGAAAATTTGATTAAGTTAATGAAAAAAAAAGGGGGGGTATACTACTATGCCTGAACAACAAGAAAAAAGAAAAACATATACCAGTACAGAGGTAAAAACACGCTATAACAAGAAAACATATGTGCAGTATTCAATTAAATTAAGACGAGTGGAAGATGCAGACATAATTAATCTTATAGAAAAGGAAAAAAATAATGGTTTTGGGACATCTGAAGCCATAAAGAATTTGATAAAAAATGCAAAAAAGTTGTAAAAACTATTGACAAGTATCAAGATACATGATATACTTGTATCAAGATACAAGGAGGTGAAGTTTAATAGCAGCCAAAAGTCGAGCGGAGTATTTCAAAAGTCGTAGAAAATCAACCAAAACTTTTTATGCTGAAATAGACACCGATAAGATGGAAAATCTTGAAAGTATATTAAAGTCTAAAAATCAGACAAAAAAAGAATGGTTAATTGAAAAAATTGACGAAGAAATATATCCAAAAAAAATATAGTGTATCGTCACATCTTGCCGGAAGTCCGATACACTATAAGCACTTGACAATATCTACAACTGAGACATTATCGAAGATATAAATATGATACACTATGCCTTCGATTTTGTCAAGACTTTCAAACAATATCGGAGGTATTTTTATGTCAAAAACCTATTATTTGATAAACTACTTTAACCGTAATATTAAGGAAATCCCTGAGAAAAGAGCAATATTAGAGCAATCTCTCCATGATTATATTATCTGGTACGAAGCGGAAAATATAGTTTTCATTGCCGATGAAATTGACAGCACCGAAGCAGTGGAAAAAGCCATCAAAAATAAACTTTCTGCACTCGGCATGGAATATGATGGGAATTGTTTCCCTGGATATGAATAAGTGTGTCAAGTAGTTAATAATACCCCGCATAAATTGTAAGGAATTATCAACTTAAATCCCCAAAACCCTTGTAATTACTGGGTTTTAAGTTGAATAATACTTTGCGTTGAACGCAAAGTATTCGATAATATTACAAATTGATAATAAAAAAGATTGGATATTCTTTTAAAAACTACTTGACAAAATAGTTGAAAGTGCTATAATATAGGTGTCGAAAGGAGGAGTAGCTATTAGAAAACCTTTTAATACTCCGATTGATACGGACATACAAACTGAATTTAAAGTAAAATGCAAGCAGCAAGGTATCAAGTATAATGATGCAATAGAAGCAATGATGCAGGCATTTATTGATGAAAAAATTGAAATCAATGTAAAGACAGTTTATGATGTTAGTAGCAAAAAAAAATCGGAAGAATAAAAGGAAACGCTCATGATGTTAGACCCTAGGAAAGTAGAACATCACGAGCGCACACAAACCATAAACCACAAAGTCATTGACAATGGGCTATAGCTTTATTATTGTATATCAAAAAGCACCTTTTGTCAATGAGTTTACCGTAATTTATTGAAAGAGGTGCTATTTTTATGGAAAAAACAACATCAATACAAACTTTTACAAATGAAGAGTTCGGCGAACTCAACATAATAATAATTAATGCTATACCTTGGTTTATTGGAAAGACTCTCGTTGAAATCTTAGGTTATAAAAATGGTAGCAGAGATATTGAACGTCACGTTGATAAAGAGGATAAACGAATATTTTCGTATG
>CAMEMA010000070.1 GCA_945926705.1 uncultured Clostridia bacterium | reverse complement strand
TATCTCCTATTCCCCACTGTCGAAACATGTCGGTAGCATAATCATTAATATCTCTGTCATCAAGGGATTTAACAGTCGTAACGACTACTTGAGCGGTTGTCTTATCGGCAAGAATTTTACTGTTTTCAAAAATATACTTTTCACTTTCTGAAGATATAACTTCCGCAAAATCATTTGTATAAAAACTTTCTGTATGTTGCGGAATGACAGCATTTACAACAGAAACTAAGCTGAGAAAAATCAAACCGCAACCGATTGGCAGAACGTTACAAACACACTTTTTAATTTTCACTCAGCTCACTCCTAAAATTATAATCCGACAATTAATTAAATGTCACTGTGGGCACTTTTGAACTCTCTGCAGTTGCTTCAAAATAGTCAGCTGGAGTAAATCCACACATTCCCGATATTATATTTGCGGGGAAAATTTTTATTTTTTGGTTATATTCCTTTACAGCCGCATTATAGTCTTTACGCGAAACTGCTATTCGATTTTCAGTTCCCGAAAGTTCATCTGTAAGAGTGGTAAACTGAGCGTCAGCTTTAAGGTCAGGATAATTCTCTACCACTACTAATAATCTACTCAAAGCACTTGATAGCTCGGAATCAGCTTCAGCTTTTTCAGACATTGATTGAGCTCCCGCAAGTTTTGCTCGAGAACTTGAAATTTCACTTAACACTTCAGATTCATGGGAAGTATATCCTTTAACAGTGTTGACTAAATTAGGAATGAGATCTGATCTACGTTGAAGTTGAGTACTTATATTTGATGATTGGTTGTCAACGTTTTCTTTGAGACCTACAATTCCGTTGTAAGTGCCAATTCCCCAGGCAGTAGCTATTAAAATAACAGCTAAAATAGAAATTCCAAACACGGCCAATCCGGACATTTTTTTCATAAATGATTATCTTCCTTTCAGAGAACATTTTATCACTAAAAATCAGTCTGTTGAACTTACAACTACATATGCGGAATCAGATTTATTCTCAAATTTAACGCTGTAAGCCTTAACTTCATAAACGCCTTCTTTTGAAGGAGCTGTGTACAAACCGTTATTATCTATTGTTCCGGTATTAGGTTCTGCCATCTCCCACCGTACTTCTTGGCTAATAGCTCCGTCTATATGGGCTTCGAAACGAACACTTTCAAGCGGTTTTACACGTGTGGTGTTTGGAGTAATGACTACTTTTACATTTTCATCTATTACCAAATCTTCTTCCTCTTCTTTTATTTCCACCGGTTTGTATGCCCACCATCTTATATCTACAGCCTGTGCCGTAGTTTTTTCCTTTAATCTTACCCCTATACGAACTGTTCCTTTTTCAGAGTTTACAATAGCTGCTATTTTTACATTCGGAGCAGATATCATAATTTCTTCTTTTGAAAATACATCTTTATCCCCGAAAATAAGCAAACCTTTATCATCAGTAAGATAATTTGCTTTATTATCTATTGCTGTAACAATAGCTACATTTCCTTCTCCTAAACCATGAACAAACTCGTAAGAATAGTAAGCTTTTCCCACTTTTGGATTAAATCCGAGATTAATTCTCTCTACACCCGTAACAATATTATCAATTTTAGGTTGAGGAAGTTCCACAACTTCCGGAGAGGACTCTGATTTTTTAATTTCCGTACTATTGACTGCAGGAGCTTTTTCGTTAGTATCATCAATTTCTTGAAGCAAACTTATCAATTCATTACTGTACAAATACTGATTAAAGGGATGTTTTTCAAAACTTTCTATGAAATAAGTCAGCTGATTGGTAACAATATGAAACTTAGCGAGGTAGATAAATTTATTATCCACATTTTCTATTATGTCAGTAAAACTCTTCGAATAATACTCATTTACAACTATATCCCTTATAGATGTAGTCTTTACCGATACAGGTATCAATATGTCTTCCGGAAGACTCACTTCGTCTTTTCCAATTTTTAATTCAAATGATTTTTTGGGAATCTTTATATTAGTAATTGCATCATCTGAAGCATCGCAATAGAGATAATAATTTTTCTTTAAATTTTTGTATGTTGTTATTTCAGTTTCTTGATAGTTTACAGATACATGTTCTTCTCCAGAAACGTTTTTGAAAAATTCTCCATTCATATCAAAAGAATATCTTACCGGCGCCTCAACATTTTCTTTTTCAAATAGTACTGAAACTTTGATGCATTTTCCCGGATTTACATATTTACTAGTTTCAACACTTATTTTTATTCCGTCTTTATTATATACTTCTACACGCTGGTTAACCAAGTAATTGAGTTTAAGATCCTCTTCTTTTGGTTTTTCCGCCGTAAGGAAAATCTCATATCCTTCTGCTACTCTGTTGTACTCTTCACTTACACCATTCGATTTTCCTGAACCCGCCACTGAAAATGTAGTTTCTTTAAGTTCCTCTTTGTATTTCATGCACAAATAGAGGATGCCTTTATCTTTGTTCTCTTCAAACCCTTTTATTACATTGAGTCTTCTAACATATGGTTCTGAAACAACAACCTCTCTTCCCATATAATCAAGAGCCATTCCGGGTTCCAAAGAGAATGTTTTGTTATCTACTAAAATGACATCCAATCCAGAAACTATTCCGGTACCATTTAACATTTTATTACCCAAGCGACGTTTAGAATTCATATAAGTTTGTTCACTTTCAAAATCTCTAACCGTCATAAGTTTCCCAAAAAAGTAGTTGTTTCTGTCACAAGAATAATATTGTTTATTATCCATGTTAGTCCCTCTTTTCCTTACATTAATTCTTTGTTTTTAATTTTGAAAATTTAAATCAGAAATTATTAAATTATTGACTTCACGATGTTGTTTGTTTAAAACAAGTTGTTCATTTTTGGTTATAAAAGAATTTATTCCCATATAACAATGATTATCAAGATACATTTGGTCACTCAAAGCAACAAGATTGCATATGGAATCCACCGGTTTTACGCCATTTATAACTCGGAGAAGTTCTATATAATTTTCGGAATCTTTAACACATGCTTCAGGAACCATGACCGTAAATACATATCCATTGTTGCCAAATAAATTTTCAACCACCTCTTTTTGCTTATCATAATACATATTTTCCTTAACGTCAAATTGTTCTACAATTATAGGCTCCGTACCGGTATATTCTTGTACGATTTTAGCGACAGCTTTTTTTGTTCCCTTAATTTTGTAAATCTTTACTGCTTGCTTTATAAGTTTTCTCAATTTTTTGTCTTCCCAAACAGAAGCATTTTTTATGGAAAGCCAATCTCCAATCCAATTTAAAAAGTCTTTATTGGTTCTCTCTACATCAAACATTACCGGCGTGTAATCTATCTTATCTTCCAAATCAACATATATAGACTGAAATATACTTACAAAACGTTCCGTAAAAGAATTTCTATCCTCATCCGCACGATAAAGTTCCGGTAAATAATCAACAAACGAAACTTGCGGAAATTCTATTTTTAGTGAACGTATTTTAATATTTTCTTTATTGTAATTAATGAGTTCCAAACAAAACCACAAGTATCTGCCTTTCAAATTTTTTAAAATAACATCGTCAGCGTTTTCATAAACTGTTGCATTTATTTCTCCAAATATATCTATTTTACGGCTTATATCTATTTTATCATCGGTAATATATTCATTAAAATTTACTCTAGATTTTCCCTTTATTCCGGGAATTGCTACTACAATTTCAGATAAATCGGAGGCATAAATCCTAATTTTAAAAACAGAACCCGGAGGAAAATCAACATCTAAACGCATTCTATGCCATATGGTACCATCTTGCATACTATCGAACGCACCTGAAATATAAACTCCATTTTCGCCACTCTTAGTCTGAGAAACCAAAACATCGTCTTTAAATTCTACATTTTTGCTAGTTCCACCTGACAACCAATCCGATTTGCGATTAAGTACGAAACTTTTTGCTCCCGAAGCCATTTAAATCCCTCCTTTAATTCCTGTAAATCTCCGAACTTTTTATATAGTTAAAATCTATTTTTTGAACATAATAAACTCCGTTCGGGGGAATAACTATGTCTTCTGAAGCTGTTTTTTCAGCATTGGTGCCAAGAGGTGTTATTCTGAGTTTATCAAGGTAAGAAACGTACTTCAATCGATCAATCATCCCAAAAAGGTCTCCAAAATGAAGAGTTTGACCCAATTCTCTATTTATTCCTTTGATAAACCTTTTTACTTCTTTTTCAATAAACTGCTCATTTTCTCTATAAGAAGAGTCCACCACTATTTCACCGCTTATAACTAACCCTATATATTCAGGACTTACTATCTTTACTTTTGTGTTTAAAAGTCTGTATTTATCTATATGATTTAATATATTTTTTTCAAAACTTTTTGGTAAAGTAAGCCCTACCTTTCTATTCCATCTAACAGCAATAGTAACACAATTTTGAGTTTGAACATCCTCTCCGGGCATGTAGTTAGGTAAAACTTTTACGTTACTAAACATTAATCCGGGAGTTTTCTTTACTATATCCTCATAGTCTTTTTTTGTAACAGCTCTTCTAGGACGGCTAAATAAATCTGCTGCTCTGGATTCGGCATGTTCCAAGGTTTCTGAGTCTCTACCTCCGGAAGCGGGAGTAATTTGTTTGATTTTTGCATTTTGCAAATCTCTAATTTTAGAAACCACTGACGAAATCATTCCTTCCTTTGTATTAGAACCTTCACCCATAGTGTATCTTAGAGAACATAGCCTTATATTTTGCACTCCAATTCGGGGGGCCATACCGTGTTCATGGTTTCCAAATGCCAGTAAACCATTATTTTTGTCAACTACGAAATGTCTGTCATATTTTCCTGAAGAAAAGAAATCATCCACAGATTTCCATTTGTAAAAAACTTCTTCACCGTCAACTTTTTCACTTATCATAATTTCAAAATCTCTATCCAATATATCCTTGGCATTTATCTTTACAATTTGACCGGACATTCCTGTTCCGCTTCCAAGACATAAATTATCCTTAATGCTTTCATCACATGAAATTACCATAAGAACTTCGTCATCGTGACCAAAGGCCTTTAGCTTATCCCAAATATTATTTACGTCTACCGTGAGAACCCCTTTTTCAGTATCAGATTTAAGTACTGCTAAATCAGTTTCAATCCATCCCCCATGCTTTTTATAATAAACATGGCTATTTCCGTAAATTGCAACATTACTGAATAAATCAACAGTCCTGTCTACTTTAATATCGGATTTTTTGATAACCGTATTTTCGCATTTGGTAAAATTTTGACATACTTTAAAAACGTTCGTAAGAATTCCATCTATTCTCGGGGGGAAATCATATTCGTCATAAACCAGCGTAGACCTTATTTTGTATTCTTCATTAATAGGAATCATTTCACCTTTAAACTTCATCGTCACTACACCTGAAAACAGAAAATCAAAGGTATCGTCCTTTATTATATCAACCTGATGCCATCCGGTAACCCCATCTTGTATCCCATAATATTCCCACTTTATATCTGCCATTTTTTCAAATTCATCCGAATCATTAATTGGATTCCGCTCTAAATCGTGGCTAACATATACTGAAAAATATATATTAATTTCGGAATTACTCGGAAGAGCCGAGTCAAAATTCATTGTGAAACGTCTGGGAATATTCTTATCATTATTGCGGTCTATATCTTTACCGAAAATATAGAATACTCTGCTTTTATCACACTTATAATATTCTATTTGAGATGGAAATTCGGGATTTTCAAAATTACCAC
>CAMEMA010000069.1 GCA_945926705.1 uncultured Clostridia bacterium | reverse complement strand
TTCAACAGCAGCCTGCTCATTTTTAGCTTCATCATATTCGCTGTTTTCGGAAAGATCTCCAAAAGAAAGTGCTACTTTTATTTTTTCAGCTATCTCTTTCCTCTTAACGGATTTTAAGTTTTCAAGTTCGTTTTCTAAATTTTTTAATCCTTCTTCGGTCAATATAACCTGTTTTTTCAAATATTTCCACTCCATTTTATTAAAATATACCACACACTTTCCCTCCCACTTTACTTGAGGGAGGGAACTCTATAACCTATAATTATAATATGTAATTATAACAAGTTATTTTACCAAATGTCAAGAAAAAATAAAACTTTAAAACAATACATAATGTTTTAAATAAACCATTTAATGAAATTGAAAATTTTGTTATGAATTTAATTTTTTATCCTTTGAATTTTCACACACTCCTGAATTACTTGATGGCGCCGAACCGCCGTAAAAATTAGGAACTTTCCCAACTATAACTGTTTCTGCGGCTAAAACCTTAGTATCAATTTCAGTAACACATGAAGCTCCAGGCATTGTCACACTTACTTTAGTGTCAACCGATATATATATTCTATGAAGAGTTTGATTTATTCCTGAATTTAAAAAATCACTTTTAATATCGGTATGAACACTTCCCGAAGCAGAGATTTTTATCGGAATATGCGGACCTTTTCCATTTAAAAGTTCCCAACCTGTCAATGTTCCGAAGGCCATTAAAATTTTTTTACTTTTTAAATTTTGAAAATTTTTCTGAATGAGCAAACTTATGTGAGATTTAAGATTATTTATTTTTTCAATATTGACGGATACCGCAATAACTTGACCGTCTTTATCTTTATCCAAATTTACCATATCTGAATAATAGCATGCGTTATTTTTCATATCTTCTAAAATTGCTTCATTGACAACATCGGTTACAACTACTCTTGCTTGACTTGCCGATGCGCTTTTTACCATCGGACGAAACTGAAAATCAAAAAATATAAATATAAAAACAAAAATTAAGAGAAAAATAATCAACTTCATTTTTAATTTTTTTAACGCAACTTTATTCAACCCCCATCAGCTCCGAAAAAATTATTATAATTTAATACAATATATCCTATTTGTTATAAATTTGTGATTTTAGGGAATGATTATTATATGACGAATTAATAAATTCGTTTAATAATATTAAAGGAGAGGATAAAAATGTGCGGAGAATCTCATGAATTGCATCATGACTGTGTATGTAGCAAATTTTGCGGAATTTTGAAACTCGTAATGGCAGGAATAGTAATAGGAAGCGCAGCCGGAATGGTTTTGATGTATTTCTACGACCGTGATAAATGGTTACAATGCAAAGCACGTAAAATGGTAAAAGATGTTCAAAATACTGTACAAAGCACAGCTCAAAACATTCAGTCCGGTATTAAATCCACCATTGGAATGGGAAACAAAGACTGAATAACCGGATAATTTCTATAAACTTAATACACCATCATAAATAAGCAGTAGGAATCTTTAATTTAAGATTTTTACTGTTTTATTTTTTTAGTTGCCTTGAATTATGCAAAAACAAGTCGTTTTTTGACGAAATATATAATCACTAAATTTTATAGGAGGTAAATAATGGCTAAATCAAAAACAAAAAAAGCTTTGACAAAAAAAGAAACAACATTCTGCAAATACTACGTAGAAACCGGAAATCCCAAAGAAGCCGCAAAAGTTGCGGGATACAAAAATAATCCTCAAAAAAAAGCTGCAGCTTTTTTGGCTAAAGAATCAATAATTCAAACTATAGAAAATCTATATAAGGAAAAGAAAAAAAACTTAGCATTTAAAGCTTTACTTGGATATGAGCGTCTTGCATTTGGAAATATTTCAGACTGTATAAAACTTTTGTTTGCGGAAAACTTAAAATCTGCAAAATTTTCCAAAATGAATTTATTTAACATATCTTCCATTAAAAAATCCAAAGACGGAGGTATGGAAATTAAATTCTTTGACAGAATTCAGGCTCTTCAAAAATTGGAAGATAAAAATGAAATTTCAAAAAATGACAGCGAACCATTTTACCACGTATTGGAAAAGAGCATAGAAAATTCAGAATTATCTAAAAAGACTCAAACGGAGAAATAAATGGAAATAAAAAATTTTTCCGAAAAACAAATAATAGCACTGACGTGGTGGGTTCACGGCTCAAAATACGAAAAATTCGATGCTATAATCTGCGACGGCTCGATAAGAAGCGGAAAAACGCTTTGCATGTCTATATCGTTTATTCTCTGGGCTTTTTACAAATTTAATGGTTCTGCTTTTGCTTTTTGCGGAAAAACAATACGTTCGCTAAAAAGAAACTTAGTAACACCCATAATTCCGATTATCGAAAGCATGGGATTTAAATACCGCCAAAAGAATTCTGAAAATCTTATAGAAATATCCTTTAACGGACGAACTAATCTTTTTTATATGTTTGGAGGTAGGGATGAATCCTCTGCTTCTCTGATACAAGGGATGACCTTATCCGGCGTTTTATTCGATGAAGTAGCTTTAATGCCAAGATCTTTTGTAGAACAAGCTCTGGCACGATGTTCGATATCCGGCTCGAAATTTTGGTTTAACTGCAATCCCGAATATCCCGGTCATTGGTTTTACAGAGAATGGATAATGAAAAACAAGATTAGAAATGCTTTGTATCTGCACTTCACTATGAATGATAATCCATCGCTCTCAGAAACTATGAAATCTCGTTATAAAAGACTATATACCGGAAATTTTTATCAGAGATTTATAGAAGGAAAATGGGTAGCGGCAGAAGGGCTTATCTATCCGTATATGAGCAACAATTCTTATTTTTACGATTTACCTAAAGGACAATTTTCACGTTATGCACTATCCTGTGACTACGGAATAGTAAATCCCACTTCATGCGGCCTTTGGGGTGAGCTTGACGGAATATGGTATCGAATAGATGAGTATTATTATGATTCCAGAAAAGAAGGTGAAACAAGAACCGATGAAGAACATTATCGGCAAATATGTAAAATGACGGAAAATAAATCCGTTGATTTAATGACAGTCGACCCATCGGCTGCAAGTTTTATAACTCTTATAAGACGCTACGGAAATATAAAAGTTATTCCCGCAAAAAATAATGTCACAGACGGAATAAAAAGTGTTTCCTCAGCTCTTAAGAAAGGAGAAATTAAAATATGCAAAAATTGTACCAATTCTATACGTGAATTTTCTTTATACCGTTGGAACGACACCGGAAATAAAGATGCTCCAATCAAAGAAAATGACCACGCAATGGATGATATAAGGTATTTTGTAAGTACAATAATGGATGCCAATGACGACTATTTCTTCGCTTTGGTCGCCCAAAGATAAAAGGAGTGTAAAAGTGAAATTTTTTAAAAAGAAAAAATCCGTTCCTGCAGCAGTTCAAACCGCACCCTCAGTGTGCAGACACCATTATCCCTTTTCTATACTCGAAAAATACAACGGTCTTTCAAATCCTGAAATTAAACTATACAAAACACTAAAAGAATCCGTACCGGTTATAGATGCCGCCATTTCTAAAATTTTAAGACTTACGGGAGAATTCAGAATAGAGTGCGAAGATAAAGCAATAGAAAAACAAATTGACAATTTTATAACAAACATACAAGTAAACTCTTGCAGTAAAAATGCAAATAACTTCATTCTTTCTCACCTTAATCAGTTACTTACATATGGAACCGCCGTTGGAGAAATAGTATTGGACTCAGATGGTGAAAACATAGCCGCACTTTATAATTCTTCTCTTTCAAACGTTGAGTTAAGATGTGGTAAAAATCCACTAAAACTGGAAATATTTATTAAAAACAATGATGGTACCTATGACTCGGTAAAATATCCGGAATTAATACTTATTTCCACTTTAAATCCAGATCCGGGGTATATTTATGGTAATTCTATAATGAAAGGACTCCCCTTTATAAGCAATATTTTACTTAAAATATACCACAGCATAGGCATTAACTGGGAACGTTTAGGAAATATACGGTTTGCTGTAACATATAAACCTACCGGTGAAACGGGAGACAGAGCTTATTCACGTGAAAGGGCAACTCAAATTGCATCTGAATGGAGTAAAGCAATGCAAAATTCAATTACTCCCAGCGATTTCATTACTATAGGCGATGTAAGCATTAAAGTTATAGGAGCAGACAATCCAATAATGGACAGTCAAGTACCTGTGAGACAAATGTTGGAACAAATAGTGAGCAAACTGTCCATCCCGCCTTTTTTACTGGGTCTTAATTGGTCGACGACGGAGACAATGTCAACTCAACAAGCCGAAATACTGAGTAGTGAACTTGAATCTTATCGCAGACTTTTAAATCCTGTAATTAAAAAAATATGTGATACTTTTCTCATGATTAATGGAATTCAGACAGAATACAAAATAGTTTGGAATACAATCGACCTCAAAGATCAACTTCAAATAGCCAACACCAGACTCACAAACGCCAAAGCACTTGAAATTGAACAACGTCTGGAAAAAATTTAAAAAACAAGGAGGAAAACAAATGAAAGACGGATATGTGGTAAAAAACAAATCAGAATCCAAAATATCTGATGAGGAATTAGTTCTTATCAATAAATTTACAAGAAGAAATCTTACCAAAGATGAGATTTATACCTTCAACGTTGTACTGTGCGACAACGAAATTGACAGAGAAAATGAAAAGTTTTCAAATAAATCTTTAGAAAAACTTGCAGAACTTTACATTGGAAAAACCGGAATTATAGACCACCAAGCATCAAGCGAAAATCAAACGGCAAGAATTTTCACATGTAAAACAGAATTTGTTGAAAAAAAATTTAACAAACTAAATGAACCCTATAAAAGATTAGTAGCAAAAGCTTATATGCCAAAATCAGACAAAAACAAAGATATCATTCTGGAAATAGATTCCGGAATAAAAAAGGAAGTCAGCGTCGGCTGTCTTGTTTCCAAAAAAATTTGCTCTATTTGCGGAAAAGATGTGGCAAAGGAGTCGTGTTCTCACATAAAAGGTAATCTATATAAAAAAGATGGTATATCAAAACTTTGTTACATAATTTTGGACAATCCTACGGATGCTTATGAATGGTCTTTTGTCGCAGTACCTGCACAACGCGAAGCAGGTGTTATAAAGTCCTTTATCCCAACACGGAACGGAGGTGATATAAAAATGGAAGATATATTAAAAAGTTTAAATTCTGAAAATCCAGTAACTTTAAGCTCCGAGCAATCTCAAAAGCTTCTTAAATTTATGGATTCACTCCGTAAAAAAGCCGAAATTGGAGCTTTCTACAAGGAAGAACTTAAAAATGAAGTAGTCAAACTTTCTGCTATGGTTCAGCCGGAAATAAGTTCAAATCTTATGAAAAGTGTTTCCGAAAAATTAAGTATAGAAGAACTTAAATCCTTTCGAGACAGTTTCAAATCCAAAATTTCAAACTTAATTCCATCAAAGCCTCAGCTAATCTCGGAAAACACCGACTCATTAAAAAATTCAAACAATCAATTTAAAATATAAAACGGAGGAATATAATTATGGCATATTGTGACTCAATAAAACTCGAAAAAGGTATGTATTCCGTAAGCGGAAAAGGATTTACTCAGGTTTTGGAAGAGCTTGATCCTTCTGAAAATTATAAAGGTACACCTATGGAAAATCTCGATGCTTATGAACGTCAATTAAAACGTTTCGGAATAAAAGTCAACGGAGCGGGATGTGAC
>CAMEMA010000068.1 GCA_945926705.1 uncultured Clostridia bacterium | reverse complement strand
AAGCAAGACAATCTCCCAAAGCTCCAAGTCTTGCATTGCCTATATGCATAGGTCCGGTAGGATTTGCGGAAACAAATTCAACCATGACTTTATGACCTTTACCATAATTGCTTTTTCCGTAAGAACTGCCCAATTTAATTATTTCTCTTAAAGTTTCTGAAAAAAATTCACTTCCTAAGAAGAAATTGATAAATCCCGGACCTGCTATTTCGATTTTTTGAACTCCCAATCCCTCTAATGATAAATTTTTTAAAATTAAATCAGCTATTTTTCTTGGAGGCATTTTGAACTCTCTTGCTGATACTAATGCTACATTTGTGTATAAATCTCCATGACTTTTATCTGCCGGAGTTTCTATATTGAAATCGCCAGAAAAATTTTGCAATATTTCGCCTTTTTGAACTAAGTCTGATATTGCGTTACTTATCGCTTTTTTTATATTTTCTATGGTTTTTTCTAGATTGTACATAACTTCTCCTTGTTATCTATCTATATTAAATTTATTACAACTTTCTTAGTACCTAACGATATAGAGTTTATATCTATAGCATATTCAAGAGTTAATTTACCGCATTTTTCATTAAAGTCAAAATTAATACATTTTGTGTACACAGAAACCATTAATGCTTCATTTTCAACATTATATGGGCAATAATGTCGTTTATCCTTTTCAAGAATGATTTTAGTTTTAATGCTTTCATTTTTTATCATTTCAACTCGATTAGGTGCCTCAATTTTAACTACGCACATTCTATACTTTCTTGGTTCAGTACTGTCATATTCTTTATAAATTATATAGCACTTATCTCCAACCTTTTTGAAATCTCCCGTAGTGCTTATTTCTATTAAATCTTCGTCGTCATCAATTTCTCTCAATGATTTAATATTTATCAAATAATTTTCTTTAATACTTCTCAACTCCATTAAAAGCTTTAATAGCCGTTAATATTAATTTTAAAAACATTCTCACTTATGTTATATCCTAGAAAAACTTCTGCATTTTTAGAAAACACTTCTATATCTCCACTAACATAAAATTTTGAATATCCAACCATAACGGAATCATTTATTAAATTTAAATCCGCCATACGTTCCTTTACGAATTTAGCTGTTTCAAATCCGGAATCAATCAAATTGATTTTACCAAATGATACTTTTTCTATGATATTTTTTATTATAGGATAATGAGTGCATCCTAAAATTATTGTATCTACACCAAAATCCAGCAAATAACCTACATAAACTTTTACAGCATCCAAAAGTTCCGGGCTTGTTTTCAAAAATTTTCCGCTTTCAATAATCTCGACTAATTTCGGACACGCTTGTGTAAAAACTTGAACATTCGAATTTAATCTCAACAAACAAGTATCATATGCCTTACTTTTCTTCGTGGCTTCGGTACACATTACCCCTATTTTTCCATTTTGCGTTTTATTCACAGCTGACAAACAAGTTGGATGTATCACTCCGATAGGAGACGAAAAATCATCATAAATTTCGTTTAAACAAGAAGTTATTGTGCCACATGCCGCAACCTTAATCTTGGGGAAAAAAGTGTTTAAAAAATTAATGTCCTGACAAGTATATTTCTTTATTTGCTCTTTATCTTTAGAACCATAAGGAACTCTAGCGGTATCTCCAAAATAAATTATATTTTCATGTGGCGTGATTTTTCTTAATGCTTTAAAAAGCGTAAGACCTCCCAAGCCGGAGTCAAAAACTCCTATAGGAGCATACATCAATTTACCGGAAATTTTGTCATTTTTGTACAGTCCCAATTTTTTGTCCCCCTTCACTCATTTATTTACGCTGTAGAGCAAAATTTATAAGTTGGTCAATTAAGTCGGGAAAATCAACACCTATTTCTTTCATAAGTTTTGGATACATGCTGATATTTGTAAATCCGGGGAAAGTATTTATTTCGTTTAACAAAACTCGATTAGTACCTTCTTCAACGAAGAAATCTACTCTTGATAATCCGCTACAACCCATCACTTTATATGCTAAAACTGCAATTTTACGAATTTCTTCCGAAATATTGTCCGGTATTCTTGCAGGAATAAACAGTTTTGATGAATCATTTATGTATTTTGCTTCATAATCGTAAAATCCACTAGACGGAGCTATCTCTCCCACACATGAAGCAACGGGATTTTCATTTCCAAGAATCGCACATTCAACTTCTTTTCCGGTTATTCCTTCTTCTATCAATATTTTTTGATCTTCTTTTGCAGCTTTTTTTATTCCTTCTATTAATTCCTCACGATTGTTAGCTTTGCTTACTCCAACAGAGGAACCTGCGTTTGCAGGTTTTATAAACATAGGATATTTTTTTATTATTTTTTCAGTTTCTTTTATACATTCTTCGGCGTTTTTTTCAAAATCGTAAGAATAAAACCAATTAAATGCCGGCTTACTTATGCCCGAATACGATAACATACAATTAGTTACCACTTTATCCATGCAAGCTGCCGATGAAGTTGTATCACATCCGACAAAAGGAATTTGAGAAAGTTCCAATAATCCTTGCATGGTACCGTCCTCGCCATTTTTTCCGTGAAGAACCGGTATAACAACATCTAATCTTATTGTTTCAAATTTTCCGTTTCCATCATCAACAATCAAACCTTTAAAGGAAGAATCCGGCGAAATAAAAGCGCTTTTCTTTGAACTGTTGTTTTCCCAATCTCCGTTCCCTATTTTGTCGTAATCTTCTGTAATTAAAAACCATTCTCCCTGTTTCGTAATTCCTATAAGATATATATTGTACTTATCCTTACGAATATTATTAATTATTGCCTGTGCAGAAGTCCTGGAAACTTCATGTTCAGAAGATTTTCCTCCAAATATTATCCCAATATTAATTTTTTTCATTAAAAATACCACCTTGAAACAAAAATTTTCAAATATTAATATTATACCACTAATCATATCCAATTGTTACATATATTTGAACTCTTTATGTAGTCCATAAATCAATTTTTATTCACAAAATGCTCAAAATAATATACTTCGACGGTATAATTATTTTTCATTTACATATTGATTTAAAGTTAGATTTGATATAATATGTTGTCTGATGGTTCATTGTTGTACTAAAAATATTTAAACATAATATTATTTTAGGAGAATATAAATGCAATCTATTAAATTAGAAAATGAAAAAAAAAATATAATTGTGATAGGTACAGGAGGAACAATTGCAGGAACGGGAGAAGAAGGAGTAACTTCATCTTATGACTCAGCTCAAGTCAAAGTGGATAAACTCATTTCCGATATCCCGGCTCTGGAATCTGTTGCCAACGTTACATCAAAAAATCTATTTAGCGTGGATAGCTGCGATATAAGTTGGAGTCACTTAACTAAACTTGCGAAGTATATTAACAATTCCTCTGAAAAAAGCGACGTTGATGGATTTGTGGTAACTCATGGTACCGATACTTTGGAAGAAACAGCATATTTTTTAAATTTAATTTTGAAAACAAATAAACCTGTAGTACTGACAGGTTCAATGCGTCCGGGTACGGCAATAAGCGCAGACGGTCCGTTCAATTTATATCAAGCAGTGTCTCTCGCAGCCAGTAATCAGTCTGCTAATAAAGGCGTTTTGGTTGCATTTTCAGACCAAATATATGGAGCTCGAGATGTTTCAAAAATAAACACGTTCCGTACAGATGCATTCAACCCAAAAGATTTGGGATGTCTTGGATATATGCGTGATAACCAAGCATTATTCTACAATGAATCAACAAAACTCCATACTTTAAATACAGAATTCAACATTACAGATATTAAAAATGTACCAAAAGTTGAAATATTGATGTTTTATGCAGATGCAAGTAAAGAGTTGTTAGATTTTGCTGCAAGTACGTGTGACGGTATAGTAATTGCAGGAGCAGGAAGCGGCGGAAGCAGCATTGAATGGGATAGTAAAATATCAGATATTATAAAAAAAGGTATACCGGTTGTAAGAGCTTCCAGAATTTCAAATGGTCTGATAACTCATAGCGACTCTGAAATAAATGTTAAAGGAATATATGCCGGAAATCTTTCTCCTCAAAAATCCAGAATTTTGCTTACACTAGGACTAACAAAAACTAAAAGTTTGGAAGAACTTCAAAGAATATTCAACACATACTGATAACTTATACATGCAAAATGCATTACCACCCAAACCGGAAATATGGGTGGTATTTTTTATTTTTAAATTTTGATACTACAAAGCATTTAATTATTAATTATTTTCAGATTTCAAAAAATCACAAAGTTTATTTAGAGCTATAGCTCTATGATTAAATTTCATACGGGTTTCATCAGACATTTCAGCCAAAGTTTGATTAGAACCTTCCGGTATAAAACAAGGACAATATCCAAAACCATTTGTTCCTCTTCCCGGAAAAACAAATTTACCTTTTAGATTTCCCTCAAAAATTTTCTTAACAATTTTTTCATTATCTTTGTACATTAAAACTAAAACAGTAGTAAATGAAGCATTTGAATTTAAGGATATACAAGAATTTAAAATGCGAAAAGCTTCCTCATAACTACCACATGCAGATGCAAATCTTGCAGATACAGTACCCGGAAAACCGTTTAAAGATTCAATTTCAAATCCTGAATCGTCTGCAAGAACAGGAGTATTAAATTTAGAAAAAACATTTTCTGCCTTAATTAAAGCATTTTCTCTGTAAGTTGAACCATTTTCTTCAATTTTACCTAAATCGCTTACAGTTTTTACTTTAATTCCTATAGGTTCTAAAACATTCTTTACATGAACAATTTTATTTTTGTTTTCTGAAGCAATAATTAATTCTGATATTTTTTTCATAAATATCCCTTTCAATGTATTTAAATAATAAAAATACCCCAAATCTAATGATTCGAGGAGAATTTGGTTGCAGAAGGTGGATTTGAACCACCGACCTTCGGGTTATGAGCCCGACGAGCTACCAGGCTGCTCCATTCTGCGATCTTTCAACCACTTTCTATATTGTAATACATTATATTATAAATGTCAATAGAAATATGAAATAAAATTTTTAATTAATTTTCGTCATAAAAAATATTAAAAAAAGTTGTACATAACCTTTTATTAATGATATACTTAGAATAATTAAAAATTATACTTATTTAAAACTAATTTTTAACGCATATGAAATGTTGATTTTTTAATTGTATATTTTGTAATTCAGAAATATGATTTTGTATTTTGACTAAACATAAGGTGTTTATACATTTTTTCTAGGTTATAAATTAACAAATTCAAATATTAAACCTAAATATTTTCAAATTATTTGTTTTTATTTTGATTCTGTATTATAATAAATTCAATGTTAAAAGATTATAACTCCATTAAGTGATTTTATAGGCTTAATACCCCAATAGTAATATTTTAACTTATTTTTTAATTTTAATATTTATCAGGAGAGTGTATTAGAAAATGTCAGAAATAGGAACAGAACTTATTTATGTAGTAGACGATGAACCAAATATAAGAAAACTTGCAGCTTTGGCTCTTAAGGAGTATGGATTTGAAACTCAAGAGTTTTCTGAAGGAAACGAACTTTTAAAAGCTGTACAAAGGAGAGTACCTGATGCAATAATTTTAGATTGGGTTATGCCTGCGCCGGATGGTTTAAGTATATGCGGTCGCCTTAAACTTGATAAAGAAACCCGTACAATTCCTATTGTTCTTTTAACTGCAAGAAATGATGAAGTAGACTGTGTTTTGGGACTAGAAATGGGAGCAGATGA
>CAMEMA010000067.1 GCA_945926705.1 uncultured Clostridia bacterium | reverse complement strand
GGTATTGTGGGATTACTTAAATCTCGATTTGGTATTCACGAGGTTATAACAAGTATCATGTTAAACTGGGTTTTACTTTACCTGTGTAACTATGTGGCCAATTCTCCGGTATTTCATAAGCCGGAAAGTGATGGAACGTATCCTATTAACCATTCAGGTTTTACTTTATTGCTGTACGATTGGAAGTTTTCTGAAGAAGGACGTAACTTTTTGAAGAATAATCCGGTACTAAATGATATTATATTAAAAACAGATTTTAATCTTAACTTTTTTATAGCTGTGATTGTGGCGATTGCTATTTGGGTTTTAATATATAAAACTCGAAAAGGTTACGAGTTCAGAGCGTCTGGTCTAAATGCAGACGCAGCTGAAAATGCTGGAATAAATGTAAACAAGAATATATTTTATACAATGGTTATAGCAGGAGCGATTTCGGGATTGGCCGGTGCTTTATCGATAACGGGAACTTCTTCACACAATATTCATGTATTATCTATATTTGAAAATTACGGTTTCAATGGTTTATCAGTTGCACTTATAGCAGGAAGTTCACCTATAGGCTGTATTTTTGCGGGATTAATGTTTAGTGGTTTAATTTATGCCGGGCAATCATTGCAATTTAAAACAGGCGCTCCTTCAGAGATAGTAAATATTATGATAGGTGTTATAGTGTTTTTTGTGGCGTTGGTAAGAATAATACCGGTAATTGTTAATAAATTTCTTGAAAAAGAGGGTAGGAAAAATGCTTAATAGTATTCTAATTGCTATATCTATAACTTTGATGTATTCTGCACCTTTGGCTCTTGCAGGAATCGGAGGAGTAATATCAGAAAGGTCCGGTATAGTAAATATAGGTATAGAAGGTATGATGAGTATAGGAGCTTTAGTAGGAGCGACTGTTGGATATTTTACAGAGAATCCATGGTTTGGACTATTGTCTGCAGGAATCGCAGGTGGACTTTTGGCACTATTACATGCAGTTGCTTCAATTACTTTTCGAGCGGATCAGACAGTTTCAGGAATTGCTATTAATTTAATCGGACCGGGAGTGGCTATGTTTCTTTCTCGTTATTTCTTCGACGGAGCTACTACTACGCTACCTGTTCCAAATAAATTACCTAAAATTATAGGTCAAAATACTTCAATGGGCAGTTTGAATATTGATGTTACTGTTGTGATTGCGTTGCTAGTCGTTATTGTTACATGGTTTGTACTTTACCAAACAAAATGGGGATTGAGAATAAGGGCAATGGGAGAACACCCTGCAGCGGTTGATACCTTAGGAGTGTCTGTTTACAAATCCAGATATATTTGTGTCATTATTTCGGGTATTTTAGCAGGACTTGGCGGAGGAGTTGTTACTTTAGCAATTATTTCTCAATTTACTCCGACG
Organism: uncultured Clostridia bacterium; assembly: GCA_945926705.1. Classification (GTDB taxonomy): domain Bacteria; phylum Bacillota; class Clostridia; order Oscillospirales; family Acutalibacteraceae; genus UMGS1491. Next base: position 4,433 of record CAMEMA010000067.1, on the reverse strand, counting down.
GCTATAAGTGGTCAAGGTTTTATAGCTTTAGCTGCTGTAATATTTGGAAAATGGCGTCCTTTTGGTACATATTTTGCTTGTTTATTGTTTGGATTCTCTCAAGCTTTAGTGATAATATTGGGAGGAGAAAATATACAAATTCCATCTACTATATTAGCAATGATACCTTATATTTTAACGGTTATAATGCTCATAGTATTTGTTGGGCGTTCTTCTGCACCTAAAGCTTCCGGTGTTCCTTATGAAAAAGGTGCCAGATAATATTACAATTGATTTTTCGTTAGGGTGAGTAAAAGTGGATATAAAAGAAATAGTTTCTAAAGTTGACCATACACTTCTTTCTCCTATCTCTACATTTTCAGATATAAAGAATTTGTGCGATGAAGGAATGAAGTATGGAGTAGCTTCAGTTTGCATACCGCCTTGTTTTGTGAAAAAAGCTAAAGATTATGTTGAAAATAATTTAAAAATATGCACTGTTATAGGATTTCCTAATGGTTATAATGATGAATCTGTAAAAGTTTTTGAAACAGCTCAGGCATTGGAAGCTGGAGCAGATGAAATTGATATGGTTATTAATATAGGATTTCTTAAGGAAAAAAATTATTCCAAGGTACTTTCTGAGATAAAAAAGATAAAACATGTTTGTGGCTATAAAATTCTCAAAGTTATTATAGAGACATGTTTATTGAGCCAAGACGAAAAGATTGAGATGTGTAGGATAGTATCTGATTCAGGGGCAGACTTTATAAAGACTTCTACAGGATTTTCTAAATTCGGTGCAAAAGTTGAAGATATAATACTTTTTAAAAAATATATTGACAAAAATATTAAAATAAAAGCTGCAGGCGGAATAAGCAGTCTTGAAGATGCGGAAAAATTTATCAGTGCGGGTGCTTCTCGACTTGGAACCAGTAGAATTATAAAAATTATAAAAGAAATATGACAAATTTGAATGAGAGGTAATATATTTTGAGAGCCTACGACATAATAGAGAAAAAAAGAAACAATGATGAACTTACATCTGAAGAAATAAAATTTTTTATAAATGGATATATTGATAATGAAATTGCCGATTACCAAATGTCGGCATTTTTGATGGCTGTTTATTTTAACGGCATGACTGACGAAGAGTGTAAAACTCTGACTGAATGTATGCTACATTCAGGAGAAGTTATGGATTTGAGTCCTATAAAAGGCATAAAGGTTGATAAGCACAGTACAGGTGGAGTAGGAGATAAAACTACTTTAATTGTTACCCCAATTGTTGCGGCGTGTGGTACAAAAGTTGCTAAAATGTCCGGTCGTGGTTTAGGGCATACAGGAGGGACTGTTGATAAACTTTGTTCTATTCCAGGTATGAATGTCGAAATTTCTAGAAATAGATTTTTTGATATAGTCAATACAGTGGGGTGCTGTTTAATGAGCCAAAGCGGAAATTTAGTGCCTGCCGATAAAAAAATATATGCTTTACGTGATGTTACTGCGACTGTAGAAAGTATGCCCTTGATTGCTTCAAGTATTATGAGTAAAAAAATCGCATCAGGAGCCGACTGCATAGTTTTAGATGTTAAAGTCGGAAGCGGAGCATTTATGAAAACAAAAGAGGATGCAATTTCTCTTTCTAAAATAATGATATCAATCGGAAAAAAGTTTAATAAAAAAGTTATTGCACTCATTACGGATATGGATATTCCGTTGGGAAACGCTATTGGCAATTCGCTTGAAGTTTGGGAATCTTGTGAAGTTTTAAGAGGAAGAGGTCCAAAAGATTTAAGGGATGTTTCTATTTCACTAGCTGCAAATATGCTTTATTTGTCTGGAAAGGGAACTATTGATGAATGTGAACATTTTGCAAGATCAGCTATTGATTCAGGTAAAGCTTTTGAAAAATTCAAAGAAATGGTATCGGCTCAAGGTGGAAATTTATCATTAATTGAAAAATCGGATTATCTGGATTGTTTAGAAGAACATAAATTTGAAATCTATTCTGATGACGATGGTTATATTTTTAAAATGGATACTGAAAAAATTGGTAAAGCTGCTATGATATTGGGTGCAGGTCGTGAAAAAAAAGATGATATTATAGATTATAACGCTGGGATAATTTTAAATAAAAAAACTGGAGATAAAGTTACTAAAGATGAAGTTTTAGCTGTCTTTTATTCATCAAGCAAAGAAAAATTTGTTGAAGCTGAAAAAATATTTAAAGAAGCAATAAAATTTGATAAAAACAAACCTGAATATGTATCATTAATTCAAGCAAAGATAACATTGGATGATGTCCAAATCTTTTAGAATAATTTAGAAAAGGTGTTCACTATGACTTTTGAAGAAGCAAAAATTTTATCAGAAAAGTATCGAAGTGACATAGAATATCATAATAAAAAATATTATGAAGAAGATTCACCGGAAATAGACGATTATGACTATGATTTAATGGTTCAAAATTTGGAAAAATTAGAAAAAGAGTTTCCTGAACTTGCAACTAAAAACTCTCCTACTAAATATGTTGGAGGTAAGGCTTCCAGAAAATTTTCAACTGTAGTTCATAAAGTTAAAATGGACAGTCTTCATAATTCGTTTTCTTTTGATGAAATGATTGTCTTTAGTGAAAGAATAAGAAAATTAATTAACAATCCAAAATTTGTTGTAGAACCAAAAATAGATGGTCTTTCTGTATCTATTGAATATATAAAAGGAAATTTAGAGCGAGCCTCTACTCGAGGAGATGGCATGGTAGGAGAAGATATAACTGAAAATATTTTAACTATAAAAAGTTTGCCCAAAGTTTTACCTGAAAAAATTCCTTTTTTGGAACTTCGTGGAGAAGTGTATATGTCTAAGAGTAATTTTTTGAAATTGACAAAAAAACAAGAATCTGAAGGGTTAAAAACTTTCAAAAATCCACGTAATGCCGCTGCAGGCTCACTAAGACAGAAAGATTTTAATGTAACGGCTTCAAGAAATTTAGACATTTTTATTTTCAATATACAAGATTCCGAAGGAATTAAATTTGACTCTCACATAGACGGTCTAAATTATCTAAAACAATTGAAATTTCCTGTAATTCCTTTTTATCATTCTTATAATGATTTTAGTGATGTTCTTGATGAAATAGAACGCATAGGAAAAATTAAAACTGATTTGCCTTTTCAAACCGATGGAGCAGTCGTTAAAATTGACTCTTTAGAGCACAGAAAAATATTGGGCGGTACTTCAAAATTTCCTCATTGGGCGGAAGCTTTTAAGTATCCTCCGGAAGAAAAGAAAACGAAAATTTTAGATATAGAAATAAATGTAGGTCGTACCGGAGTTCTGACCCCTACTGGAATTTTAGAACCCATATTGGTTTCTGGAAGCACAATAAGCCGTGTAGTTTTACACAATCAAGATTTTATTACTGAAAAAGATATAAGATTGGGTGATGAAGTCACCATAAGAAAAGCAGGAGAGATAATTCCTGAAGTAGTAAGAGTTGAATCTCACACGAAAGATTCTAAACCTTTTGTGTTTCCAAAAATTTGTCCTTCATGTGGCTCTAATGTTGTTAAAATTGATGGAGAAGTTGCTTTGAGGTGTTTAAATACGGATTGTCCGGCTCAGCTTCTAAAGAATTTGATACATTTTTGCTCTAAGGGAGCTATGGATATTGAAGGTTTTGGAGAAGCTATAATATCAAATGCTGTAAATGAAGGGATGTTAAAATCAGCTTCCGATATTTATAAATTATCAAAGGATAATTTAATGAGTCTTAATCGTATGGGTAAAAAATCTTCCGAAAATATATTTAAAGCTATTGAAAAATCTAAAAGTCGTGGTCTTGATAGACTTTTATTTGCTTTGGGTATTAGACATGTTGGACAAAAAACAGCAAAACTAATAGCAAATAAATTTGAGAATATAGATAACATTATGAATTGTTCAGTTGAAGATATAAGTTCTATTTCGGGGCTGGGAAATACTGTAGCGGAAAGCGTTAATTTTTATTTTAAATTGCCTCAAACTCTTCAATTAATTGATAATCTTAAATCACATGGATTGTTAATGAATTATAATAATAATGTCAAAAATTATAAATTTAAAAATATGAATTTTGTGTTAACTGGTTCTCTAGATAAATATACTAGAGGAGAAGTAACGGAAATAATTGAAAAAATGGGTGGAAGAGTATCTTCAAGTATTTCTAAGAACACAACTTATGTATTGACCGGTTCTGAACCCGGAAGCAAATTAGAGAAGGCTAAAAAACTAGGTATTCCCGTAATTTATGAAAAAGAATTTATAGAGATGTTGAAATAAGAACGTTTGACTCAAAATTTAGAACTTTTTATATCGCTAAGTATACGTACCTTAGTTTTATTTATAAATCATAACAACGCCTAAAAGACGTGGTATGAAAAAGCCCTATAAGGGCATAAAAGTGCCAGCCA
>CAMEMA010000066.1 GCA_945926705.1 uncultured Clostridia bacterium | reverse complement strand
CAAATAGATACAAACATGTCGGAGAGTTGTTGAGACTTGGTGCAGATATCAAAGTCGAAGACAAAGTAGCTGTTGTAGAAGGAGTAAAAAGACTTTCGGGGGCAAAAGTATCAGCTTCAGATTTAAGAGGAGCAGCAGCTTTGATAGTAGCCGCATTGGGTGCGGAAGGAGTTACTGAAATTTCCGGGCTTAATCATATAGATAGGGGATATGAAAAAATTGAAGAAAATTTATGTGAGATAGGTGCTTCGGTAAAAAGAGTATGAGGTGTAATTTGTGAATAAAAAAATCAAGAAAAAAAACAATTTAAAAGATAAAAATAAAAAAAGGAGAAAAAAATCAAAAAAAGCAAAAGCGTTCAGACTTATGATGAGAAGATTTTTTCTTTTGTTATCGTGTCTGACCGTTTTATCTTTTTTAGGATTTGGAATATATTTTTTAGTATGTAAAATTTTTACGGTTAAAGATATATCAGTCAAAGGAGAAACAATATATAGTGACTTCCAAATAATTGATGCAACTAAAATAAAGAAAAATGACAGCATTTTTCTCATAAATTGTGTGGGCTCAGAGACGAATGTTTTTTCAGAACTTCCATATGTCGAAAAGGTAAAAATAAAAAAGCAATTTCCTTACAATATAGATATATTTGTTGAAGCGGCAAAACCCATGTATTCTTTGAATATAGACGGAGAATATTTTGTAATAAGCGAGCATGGTAAAATTTTGGAAAAACGTACTGAAAAATTCCCTGAACTTGTCGATATATCAGGACTAAATATTTCTGTAGTTCAAAATATAAGAGTTAAATATGAAAATTCCGAAATGGAAAAATTGATTTCAGAAATCATTAAATCTTTTAAAAATCAGGGATTAAATGCGATTAAACAGATAGATTTTTCCGATGAAGAAAATATTGTCGTTAAATATGATGATAGATTAGATATTTTATTAGGAGATAAAGAGGATATCGATTATAAAGTTCTCACTGCGAAACAAATAATAGTAAATAAAATTGGAGCATATGAAAAAGGTGTATTGGATCTTAAAACGCTTAAACAAGAGAATCGTTCGTATTTTTATGAGAGATAAAAAGTTATTTATTTTTTAATTAATATATGATTTAATAAAAAGATAAACATAATGTTAAAGGAGATTGTTAATATTTTTAGTTTTAGTAAAAAAGTTTTGGATGCTTCATCAAAAGCCTTGGAGTTGTGTGAAGAAAAATTTAAACAAATTGAAAGAATAAAAGAATATAATCAGCAAAAAGTACTTGATTCTTTTATTAAGTGCAAAATAAGTGAAAGTCATTTTTTATCAACTACAGGATATGGATATAACGATAGGGGAAGAGAAAAACTTGATGAGTTGTTTGCGAGTATTTTTAAGTCTGAAGACGCTATTGTAAGACACAATTTTGTGAGCGGTACTCATACTTTATCAACAGCTTTATTTGGAATTTTAAGACCCGGAGATAGTTTTTTGAGTGTTACCGGAAAGCCTTATGATACGTTGGAAGATGTTATTTGCTCTAAAAAAAATAATGTAGGTTCTTTAAATGATTTTGGAATAAAATTTGATTGTATTGAATACAGCAACAATAAAGAAGAGTACTTTAAAAATATCAAAGAAAAAATTGTTTCTAATAAATTCAAAATAGTATATATACAACGTTCGAGAGGCTATTCTTTGAGAGATTCGCTGGGAGTTCTTAAAATTAAGGAAATAATTTCTTTTGTAAAGGATATAAACCCTGAAATTATAGTTATGATAGATAATTGTTACGGAGAATTTGTGGAAAAAGAAGAGCCCTCTGAGTGCGGAGCGGACTTAATTGCAGGTTCTCTTATAAAAAATCCCGGAGGAGCTATATCTCCTACAGGAGGATATATAGTAGGTAAAAAAGATTTGGTGGAGCGATGCGCAAATAGATTAACCGCTCCTGGTATCGGTAAGGAAATAGGGGCAAATTTAGGGCTAAACAGAGAAATCTTTATGGGTATTTTCAATGCCCCCAATGTAGTAGGTGAATCGCTCAAAAGTGCGGTTTTTGCTTCTGCTTTATTTGAAATTTTGGGATATGAAGTTTATCCGAAATATTATGAAGAGCGTCATGATATCGTGCAATCTGTGGTTCTCAATTCTCCTGAAAATCTAATTAATTTTTGTAAAGGCATTCAGGAAGGTTCACCTGTTGATTCATTTGTTTCACCGGAACCATGGGGAATGCCTGGTTACGAAAGCCAGGTAATTATGGCTGCCGGAACATTTATTTCAGGAGCTTCTATAGAGCTCTCTGCAGATGGTCCTCTAAGGACTCCATACACGGCATGGATGCAAGGAGGAATTAATTTTTATGCCTCCAAAATAGGGATAATGAAGGCTGCAGAACGTATTATTTAATTTACATCAGTACTAATTTGTATATGATCTTTCATACACATTAAAATAATTAAAATTCTATAATCAGGAGATATGTGTATGGTTAAAGAAGAATGCGTAAAGTCGTCAAAAATGCCACATTGTCTGGCCCTTGACAATAGAAAAAAACTTTCGGTAAGCGGGGTTTACGAAATAGACAGCTATGATGAAAAATCAGTTGTGGTTTATACCGGCATGGGTCAACTCCATATAAAGGGGGAAAACTTAAATATAAAAAAGCTTAATCTGGAAATTGGAGAACTTGAAGTTACAGGCAGAATTTCAGATATTAATTATGTAGAAAAATCAGATAATTCGTGTAAAAGCTTTTTTTCAAAAATATTTAAGTAAAAAGAAAAGGTGAAAATTTTTTGAATGGTATAATTCTTTCACAAGTTTCGGTATTTTGTTATTCATGTCTACTAGGTGTAGGGCTTGGATTTTTGTATGATATGTTTAGAATTTTTAGAATGATGATAAATCCTCATTACATAGGTATTTTCATACAAGACATTATTTATTTTGCGGTAAGTGGGGTAGTTACTTTTTTATTTGTTTTAACAATTAATAAAGGGGAAACCAGATTTTATATTCTTGCTGGTGAAGGAATAGGTTGGATAGGATATCATCTGACTGTCGGAGAGGTAATTTATAAAAGTTCTGAAAAAATAGTTACTTATTTTAATAAAAGAATAAGTAATTTTATAAATAAAATAAAAATTAAGATAAATTCCAAAGACAATAATTGACATTTTTCGCATTATTATATATAATAATTTTATCATTTGAATATAAAAATAAAATAATGGTTTAAATTTGTGCTCCGATAATGGATATAATAATTTAGATATTATAGAATTTGAAAAGGAAATTTGTGCTGTGAAAATGAAATTTGTTTCTCGTAAATGCAAAAAGGTAATACTTAAATTACTGGTTTTTTCTGTTATTATTTATGTTGTATGTTTATTTGTCAATCAGCAAATTAAAATAAAAACAAAAGAAGATGAACTCAGCAAGTTGAATAGTCAAATAGTAGTTGAGGAGAACAGGTCTGAGGAGATAAAAAATAAAATAAGAAATGCAAGTGAATCCATTAATCCAAATGTAGGGAAGTCTGTAAGAAGAGTTTTTGAAAACGTTGCAGAGTAAATCATTTAATTAAAAATATTTCAAGGAGGAATTTAATTTTTTATGGAATTTGAAGTTAAAGAAACAGTTAAGGGAAAAGCGAGTGAAGTAGAAACAGGCTTAAAAAATAAAAAAATTAAGGTCGGGGAAATATTCGAAGGTAAAGTTACAAATATAACTGGGTATGGCGTTTTTGTCGAAATTCAAAAGGAAAAATCAGGATTGGTTCATATCTCTGAGATATCAAACACTTTTGTTAAAGAAATAGGAGATTACGTTAAAGAAGGACAAACCGTAAGAGTTAAGGTTTTGAAAATAGATGATAACGGTAAAATAGAACTATCTATGAAGCAAGCTTGTGAAAACCCAAAAGCCGGAATTAGTTCATTTAAAAATAGAGTATTTTCGAAAGCTAAATCTGAAAATTCGGCAGAAAATACCAAAGTGAACAATTCTTCTGTCAGCAAGTTCGAAGATATGCTTTCTAAATTTAAAAAGGCAAGTGAGGAAAAGCTGTTTGCTATCAAGGAAAGAATATGTTCTAAACGTGGAAAAGCGGAACATAGTCACAAGGGAAATGATTGAAGTAAAGACGACATAATTTTAATCTAAAAGCTGAAGATTTGCATATTTGCTTGTCTTTAGCTTTGTTTCTGTGTTAAAGTATGATTTTAGATTGTTAAGCTATTGTAATCGACTTTATTTTGATATAAAATAAAACCTTACGGATAAGAATTGTCGGGAGGATTTTTATGAAAATTAAATTCACTAAAATGCATGGTTGTGGAAATGATTATATTTATATAAATTGTTTCAATCATGGATTTGAAGAACCTGAGAAATTGAGCATGAATTTGTCAGATAGAAGATATGGCATAGGAGGAGATGGTATGATTTTAATAGAACCATCTGAAGTTGCTTGTGCCAAGATGAGAATTTTCAATAAAGACGGAAGCGAAGGTAAAATGTGTGGAAACGGAATAAGGTGTGTAGCTAAGTATCTTTATGATTCAGGAATATCAAAAGTGAAAAAGGGAATAAAAATAGAAACTTTGAGCGGGGTTAAGACTGCAGATATATTGATGAATGACGGGGAAGAATCTGTTATAAAAATCCATATGGGTAAGGAAGAACTGAACCCCAAGAGAATTCCAATGATTTTTGACAAAGAAAAAGTTGTAAATGAACCAATTACAGTAAATTCTGAAAGTTATAATATTACGTGTGTCTCTATGGGAAATCCTCATTGTGTAATATTCTGCCCTGAAGTATATTCTGCTCAAGTGAAAGAAATAGGCTCCAAGCTTTCATCACATCAGATTTTTCCGGAAGGTGTAAATGTAGAATTTGTAAGCAAGGCTGATAATGAAAATCTTATTATGAGAGTTTGGGAGCGTGGGAGCGGAGAAACTCTTGCTTGCGGTAGCGGCGCATGTGCAAGCGTAGTAGCAGCCGTAGAAAATGGGCTTTGTGAGAAAAATAAAGATATTAATGTTCATTTACGTGGAGGAAAGTTAATAGTTAATTATTCCGATGAAGGAGTATTTTTAACAGGAAACGCAATAAAAGTTTTTGAAGGAGAAATTGAAGTATGACAAAATATATTTTTGTAACAGGCGGAGTAGTTTCCGGACTCGGTAAAGGGATAACGGCGGCTTCTTTGGGGCGTCTCCTCAAATCCAGAGGTTTAAAGGTCATGGCTCAAAAGTTAGACCCATATATAAATGTCGATCCGGGTACTATGAGTCCATACCAACATGGCGAAGTATTTGTTACTGAGGATGGTGCGGAAACAGACCTGGATTTAGGACACTATGAAAGGTTTATAGACGAAAATTTAAACAAATATTCAAATCTAACTACAGGAAAAGTTTATTGGAATGTTCTTCAAAAGGAAAGACATGGAGAATATTTGGGAGAAACTATACAGGTAATTCCCCATATTACAAACGAAATAAAGAAATTTATTTATTCTGTAGGAACATCCTCTAAAGCTGATGTTGTAATTACTGAAATAGGGGGAACAACCGGAGATATAGAAAGCCAACCTTTTTTAGAAGCTATAAGACAGGTATCTCTAGAATGTGGAAAAGAAAATTGTCTTTTCATTCATGTTACACTTATTCCTTACATAGGAAGTTCAGGAGAATACAAATCCAAACCTACGCAACATTCAGTTAAGGAACTTCGTTCTTTGGGCATTAATCCTGATATAATAGTTACTCGTTGTGACGAGCCTATAGGGGATGACATAAGAGAGAAGATATCACTTTTTT
>CAMEMA010000065.1 GCA_945926705.1 uncultured Clostridia bacterium | reverse complement strand
GCAAATACAGAAATATGCCATCACTGTACAAGAGGTTTTTCAAAAAGCTATTGAAAAAATAATGAAGCAAAAACTTGATATAAAGGGATGCAGTAGAACAGATACAGGAGTACATGCAAATATGTATGCCGTAAGTTTTAAAGTTTGCTCTCGCATGAAATGTGAAAGTATAGTAAGCGCTCTTAACAGATTTCTTCCCTCAGACATCTCAGCAATAGAATCTTACGAAGTACCATTAGACTTTCATGCCAGATATTCTTGTACAGGAAAAGAATACATATATAAAATATGGAATAAAAAGATTAGAAATCCTTTTTTTAGTAATCGTGTTTTTCACTATTGGTATCCGCTCGATGAAAAATATCTTGATAGAACAGCAAAAATGTTTATTGGAAAACATAATTTTACAGCTTTTGCCACTCTTGACAAACGTCGAACTAAAAATATGGTTAGAAATATTACGGAATTTGAAGTTTATAGAAATGGTGATATGGTAGAATTTAAAGTAAGAGCGGATGGCTTTTTATATAACATGGTTCGTATAATGTCCGGCACTCTTCTCAGAGTAGCACAAGGAAAAATAAAACCGGAAGATATTCCTTTAATAATCAAATCACAAGACAGAAAAAATGCAGGTCCTACGGCACCGCCTCAAGGTCTATATTTAAATAAGGTATTCTACAACTAAAAAGGAGAAAAATTTACATCGTAAATTTTAATAGGAAATGAAATTTAAAAAGATAATCACAAATAACAATACAGTAAAAAAATATTCAGAATCAATAAAATCCTTCATAATTAAAATTAAAAATCTTATAAATAAAAGTGAAAAAAATAAAAATTTATTAAAAGATATAAAAAATATAAGTTTAATTCTTTTTTTGAGCTTTTTATTTTTAATAATTTGGGTAAACAGAGTTAAACTTTATCCCGAAAATGTTTTAATATGGATTAAAGGTAAAACATGTTCATTTGCAAATTTTAAGAAAAACTTTCCCTGCCAAATCGAAGGAGAAAAAGTTGCTTCTGAGAATTTTAAGATTTTTGATGGAAAAATTATGGTTTTAAGCGATAATTCTTTAAATGTAATGGACACCTTCGGAAATATAATACGAAATGAAAAACACAGCTTTAGTAATCCGTGTCTGAAATTGGGAAATGTTAGGAGTATTATTTATGACAGAGGAGGAAAAAATTTCAAAATAGAAAGTCTTTCCGAAAATCTTTATTCAGGTACATGTGAAAAAGATATAATTGCTTGTGCTATTTCAGATAATGGTATTTATGCAATAGTTAATCGTTCGATAAGTCATCTGGCTGAAGTTAAAATTTATAATAAAAGATATAAAGAAAAATATTTTTATGCATTTTCCGAACATTATATATCAGACGTTTCCTTAAATTCTTCCGGAAATGAAGCTTCTTTATGTGGAATAGAAGCTGAAAATGGAAATATAAACTCAGCTATTTACGTGTTGGATTTTAAATCCGAAAAGCCAAAATTTCAATTTAAACTTGAAAATAATACTGTAACTCACATAGAGTATATATCAGAAAATAATATAATAGCAATCGGTGACAAATATATTTCTTTCATAAATTTAAAATCAAAAAGTATTAAAAATTACTCATATGAAAATAAAATTTTGAAATTTTATGATTTTAATAAAAATGATGGTATATGTTGTTGTTTTTCTTCATCCGTGAATGAGCCCGGCAATGATGAAATAGTAATGATTAATTCGGCGGGTAAAGAATTATTTAAAACAAAAACTTCTGAAACTTTATTGGGAATATCTCACAGAGGAAGTAAAACCGCTGCAATTACTTCTGATAAAATTATATTATTTAATTTTTACGGTAAGTCGGAGGGTTACGTAAAAACTAAAAATCATGAAAATAAAATCATACTCTTACCATATTCTCAGGCATGTGTATTGGGAGCCGGAAAAGTGGATAAAATAAAACTTTCTAGTCTTAATAAGAACACCAATCTTTCATAAATATTATTTTCGCTCCTTTTTCTTGAGCAAGTTTGGCTACAGTTCCATGGCAAGTAAAAATAATTGATTGAAACGAATCTTTTTTGTAATTTATTAAAAAATTTAAAATCTTTTCTAGTCGGATTTTATCATATCGCATTAAAGAATCATCCATTATAATTGGTATACAGTTGCCATTTGAAATAATTTCCGCTATGGCGACTCTCAACGAAAAATAGGCTTGATCTATAGTGCCGCTACTAAAATGTTCGCAATTATAGTTGTGCATGTTGTGCTCAATTGATATATTATATTTTTTTAAAATATTAATTTTTTTATATTTTCCTCCGGTTAAGTATGTAAAAATTTCGGACGCTCTTGAATCCATGGAAGGATTAAACAGTTTCCTTATTTCTTCAGATGTTTTTTCCAAAGTACTTTTTGCTACTTCAAGACTTTTAAGATAGGATTCCATATTTTTAAGCTTTTCTTTGAGACCAATTAGCTCTTTCTGAAGATTTTCTTTATTGTCAGGAAGAATTTTTATTTTTTTCTGAAGCTCTATGCATTTATCCTCTAAATTAAGTGTGCTTAAATAATCCAATCTGGTTTTTAAATCATTTACGTCTTCGATATTAATATTAGGATTTTTAGAATTATATTTAATTAATTTTTCTATATAAGCTTTTAATAGTTTCATATCTAAAAAATTCAGTTCCAAATTTTCGGATTTGTTTTTTATTTTTTCATCAATCAGCTTATTTTTTTTATTTAGAACTATTACACTATCTAAAAAATCAAAAGCTTCTTTTATACATGTTACTTTTTCATCGTATTTTGAAATTTCTTTGATAAACTCTGATTCTTTATTTTTTAGATTTTCGATTTTATACTTATAGGAATTGTAAGCATTTATTTTGTTCTTGGATTTTTCAAAGTTAATAAAGTAATCTTCAATGCAATTGCAATCCTTTTCGAAAATTATATCATCTATAACTTTATTTTTTAAACAAAGCATATTTTCATAATTTACAAATATTTCTTTTAAGCTTGTTTGTGTAAGGGTAATTTCATTTAAAGTGCTGGTTTTTTCACTTTCTAGTTCACTGATTTGTGAAACTAAAAGATTAAATTTTTCTTTATCTAAACCGATAATTTTGCGTTTTCTTATGTAATAAAATCCGAATATAAGTATGTTAAGAAAAATCAAAATATATATTCCTATTATAGAAAAAGATTGTCCAAAAAAGAAATTAAATGAAAAACCCAATATATTTAGAACAATGAATAAAGCCATAAATTTCTTGTTGCAGTTATTAAAATTATTTTTTGTATTTTCTAGACAACTTTTTTTATTTTCGATGTCTTTTTTTATATCGACTATTTTTTTACGTAGTCCTTTACTTTTTTCCAACCACTCGGAGACTATTTCCATATCTTTAAAGTTAGGTTTGTTTTTTATATTTTCAAATTCATCAAAATCAGAGTCAAATTTAAAATTTATTAGAATTTTATTCAATTGACTTTTTTTGTATTCTATTTCATTCCTCTCTTTAATTAAATTTTTTAATATCATTATTTCTTCTTCAGAAATATCAGTAAAGTCATTTTCCAAGCTTTTATTAATCTTTCTAATTTCTTCCAGCTCAAGTGAAATATTCTTTATAATTTCTCTATCAGCATTAAATTTTTCTATAATTTCATCTTTTTCTACTATTTCCGAAAAATTTAAAATTTTATCTTTTTCATCCAATAATCTTTTAATTTCAATCGCAATATGTACTTTCTTTAAGCTTTGAAATTTTTCTATTTTAGATATCAAAGCTTTTTTCTCATCTAACAATTTTTTTGTTTCCAAAAAATTTTTTTCAATTTTATCATTACTGTTTTTTATTAAGTCTAAATTTGCGATTTTTTGATTTATTTCACTTATAATCAATTTTGTATCAAATATTCTTCCACCATTTCCCCTTAACCATTTCAAGTTTCTTATTGCATTTTCTATATTTTTTAACGCAGTTCCTTCCGAAACATCTTCCTCACCTGTTGAAGAAAGATTGGACAAGATTTTATCTGCAATACTATCTTTCGAATTGTGTTTAGAATCTTCAAAATTCGAACGTCCTATGTTACTTATGTAACTGCTTCTCTCAAAACTTCTAACATCTATTTTAAAAAAATATTCCCCGATTTCTTGTTTTTTCCCAAGATTTATAAGTTCTCCCGTTGATAAATTTTTTACTGATATTTTATCATGAACAGAAGAATTCAATCCAAGTTCTTTTTGTATTCGATATAAGTTACCCATATGAAAAAATTCCAGCGAACCACTAATTTTTTTACCTGACCAAGGTGAATATTTTATACGCAGTTCCTTATCTTTTGCGCTAAATCTTTCCTTTGAATATCGGGTATAAAACATTATTTTTATAAATTCCATTAAAGTTGATTTGCCGGATTCATTGGGCCCATAAAAAACGTGCATTCCTTTGTCCAAATTTACTTTAATATTTTCGAGTTTTCCGAAAGCATTAATTTCTATTTTTTTAATTATCACTATACTTCACTTCTTCCCGAAAAGCTCTTAACCCTATTTTTAAGGCCTGCCTATTTATATTTTTTTCGTAGTCATTCTTTGAATTCTCAATTTTTAACATCATTTTTTTTATAAATATACTTTTAAAATCATTTCTAAATTTCAGTTCATCTATATCAACACGTGTTTCTGTATTGTCGGATAAAGATGCAAAAAATACCCTGTCGTTTAGATAAGTTTCTATTTTTAAAGTATTAATAAAAAAATTTTCCGAAATTTCTCCCGATAAAACAACTTTATAAATATTATTAATATATTTTTCTTTGTAATTTTTTTTCATTTCCATTATTATCAGTTCTGCTATATCGAAATCTGATTCTAAATTTGTAATATCTAAATTCAATACTTCATAGTTTCTTTTGGAACAAGATTTAAATGTCAAATTACAAAAATTTTTTGAAATTTTTCCTATGTAAAATCCTTTTTCTCCTGTTTCATCGAACCCAGTTGCTTCAGGACATCCGCAATATGTATAACATGTTTTTCCTACATATTTAGGTTCGCTTTTTTTGTGAATGTGTCCCAGTGCGATATAATCCATACAACAGTTTTTAACTTCATCATAAGTTATAGGAGCATATGCATTATTATTGTTGCCGTCAAATAAATTTCCATGCATAACACATATATTTATAAAATCATCTTGAGGAAGTTTTACATCTTTAAGCAAGTGATTTCTTTCGTAGGCACTTTTGAAAGCATGTCCCCAAACTCTTAGCTTTAAATCGTTAAATTCTATAAAATCTAATTTATCATCTTTGAATATGAAAACATTATTGGGCCACTGCGAGCAATAAGGTGAATCTGAAGTAAACGGATCATGATTTCCCGGAGAAATTACGACATTAAAATTTACATCACCAAGAGATTTCTTTACAATATTTATATCTTCTTCTTGAATCCCTTTTGTATCATCGAATAGATCTCCGGCAATAAACAAGATGTCAATATTTTCTTTGGAAGATATTTTCAATATATTTATAAAAGCATTAGTAATCTCGTATTTTCTGATTTCTGACTTATTTCCTATTCCTTTACACTTTGCTCCTATATGAAAATCTGAAGTATGTGCAAATTTTATTTCCAAAGTCAAACCTCACTTCTTTAATTTTTAAAATTTAGTTATTGTATTTTTTTAATCCATACTGTATACTAATTGTAAGCCCACTAACACTGATAATCAAGACAAGATATGTATGTGATTCAGCATACAGCCGAGCGGGTGCTATGCGACGGATGATTGTGAACCATGTCAGGCGGGGAACCGAGA
>CAMEMA010000064.1 GCA_945926705.1 uncultured Clostridia bacterium | reverse complement strand
GCACTCCGGAACAACGTGAAGCTACTATTTTGCTTTATCATTTGGATAACCAAAACAATGAAAAGTATGCATATAAGTTTGAAAAAGTTATGTTGAAATCTTTTACAAAGCCTGAATTTACTGACGGAGAATCACCTGCGGTGGCTATTTCTACGCTCACTCTTGTTTGTACAGACCCGCTGGAAGATGTGAACGGTACTTTTAATATTTTATAATAATGGCAAACTTTGTTACATTAAATCAAGTTAATTCCGTTGAGTTTGACTCACAACACTTATGGAACATCCGTATACCGGATGCTCCAACTCCTTTTGACGAATTTTTCCCTGCTATAAATTTTGATTGCGATATTTATAACATAACTTCTCAATCATACAATCTCGGTAATATACAAGTTTCTATTCCGCTCGGATTTACAGCCTTAACGTGCAGAATAGAAGCTTATGATGCCGATGACGGAAGATTATCAAATTTCTTAAGGCGATGGACTTCCGAAGAGATGTTAAAAACCGTAGGAAACTACACCGGGATGAATTATCTTGAGGAATATTGTAAAACTATTTATGTACAGAAGTTAAATTATCAGCATGAACTTATGAGAGAAGATGAATATATTGTATCTCCGGAAGGCTCATTCAGGGATTCGGGTTCCAATGAACCGCAAGAAAAACTTATATCCTTTGAATTAAGAATACAGCATTTTAGAAACTTATATTTAAACCCTGCTATTCCTTCGGGTACTTTTTGATATACTTTAAGTATAAAATTTTATAAA
Organism: uncultured Clostridia bacterium; assembly: GCA_945926705.1. Taxonomy (GTDB): domain Bacteria; phylum Bacillota; class Clostridia; order Oscillospirales; family Acutalibacteraceae; genus UMGS1491. The sequence goes on along the minus strand of CAMEMA010000064.1, from coordinate 5,087 downwards.
GGAGAAAGAAATTTATGGCAGATCATATTTTACCTTATTACTTGGTAGAATCTTTACCATCTAATTTTATAGGCTATCCTAAAGGAACTAAAATAGAATGCAGACCTTATTCATTCGGTGAACAAATGAATTTACAGATAGCCGGGGAAAACGGTAAGAAGCTTTTTAAGAATATTTTAGACGGGGTAAGATGTAATATCCCTAAAAACACAATCACTACAACCGATTGTATTTATCTTGGTATTTTCAGGAAATTAATAAGTACAAAGCAAGATAAAATAACGGTAGAAACTACTTGTCCTGTTTGTTTGCATAGAAACAAACATACATTTACTTTGAAGGATTTAAAATTTAAAAATTTAGAATTTGATAAACTTCCTATTATAGCTAATCTTCAAAATTATGTTCTCTACTTTGAGTTGATGACAGTAAAGAGATTAACTTATTGTTTAGACAAATTTAACGGAGAAGCTTTAAGTTTATTTGCAAGTCAGGTTACTCGAATAGATGAAGTTGAAAGAAATGAAGATTTTGAAATAGTTAAATGTAAACAGCTTGACTTAGGAGAAGAAAAACTTTTGAAAAAAGCAAGAGAGATTATAGGTACCGCAACCGATATAGATAAAGAAGTATTGGATGACGTGGCTACATATCTTTCAGATTACGGACTTACTCCTTTAGATCTTGTTTGTCAAGATGAACTTTGCAAAGCAGATTATACGGTTCAATTAGAGGAGAACAACGTACTCGTATATCCCTTTCGCGAATCTGATAAATCTGCTCGAAATAGAATTAAATTTGGCGATGAATCAGATAATAAGTCCGATAGACCTGCACAGAATGAACTATCGGGAAGTGGAACTGCTGATTGATTTAATGGAAAAGAAAAAACGTGACTTAGAAAAAGCCAACGGAAATAACGTATAATGAATATAAATTAGAGAATACTCTGGTATTCTCTATTATATTTATAAATCATAATATAATTTAATATATATTTATACGCAATAATTTAAACCAGAATAATCCTGATATTTCTTGTTCCATATTTAATTTTTAATATGGCGAAGACAAATAATAACAAAACTACAGTAGGTGAATATTTACAAAGTTTACGGAATTTAGTATCGGATTCCGTTAATAAAGCTACTTCCGAAGCTCTTGAAAGCTCTCAAAAAGCCGCAACAGCACAAATTCTTGAAATACTTGCTACCCGTAATGCTTTAAGCAAAGATAAAAACAGACCTGCCGAAATAGATACTAAAATGCTCAGGAATGTTAAATCTTTGGAAACTTTGGTAAAGCAACTTTTAAGCGGTAAGAATCTGTCAGAAAAACAACAAGAAAAATTAGATAATGTTTCCAAAGTTTTCTATGACGCTTTAAAGGGTTATGAAATTAATTCCGAAAAACTTATTAAAGAATTTAATAAAATCGTTACAAATGATCTGCCCGAAGCTGTCAATAAAAGAATTACAAACGATATAGAAACTTTAAAGAAACGTGAAAAAGAAGGAAAAATAACTGCCATAAAAGATGAAGATGAAGTTAAATATAGGACTTCGTCATTTAAAATTCTGAAAAATGTAGCTAATGACTTAGCTAAAGGAAATAAACTTTCTGCTATGTTCAGGTCAAATTTCAGTTCCATGTTTGAAGTATTTGCATATAACGGAAAAAATTTATTAAATGCTATTCTTGATAAATTGCCTGATAAGAAAACTTTAACAACTGATTTATTAAAGCTTGGATTAATATTTGCAGGAACGGGCTTGTTTGGAAAATTATTATCCGGAACGGGAGATTTTCTGAAAAACGTTACCAAAATGATTTTGTATTTTCCGAAACAAATGGCTACATTCGGAAATCATCTAACAAAATTCGGATGGAACATTATTAAATGGTTAGTTAAAGGATTAGTGCTTAATCAAGCAGGACCGTTAGGAACTTTACTATTTCCGTTAGTAGATTCTGTTTTTAAGAATATAGAAAATTTTGTATCTAAACTTACAGATAAAATTCCGAATGTATTTAAAAATATATTTAAAAAAATCAGTAATTTCATTAAACCTGTTTTGGATTGGGTTATAAACGCAGGTATTAAAATAGGAAAATTCTTATCGTTTTTAAAACCTTTAGGGCAATTACTGAAACCGATTTTGAATTTAACCGGTAAACTTATTAATCCTGTTTTAAAACTCGGAGGTAAATTGAGCTTAGCAAGTACAGGTATAGGTACAATAATATCTGTTGTTTGGGATATAGTGGACTTTATAAAGGGTTTTGCTTCAACTGATGGTAATTTCTTTGAAAAACTTTGGGGCGGTTTTAAAGAAACCTTTATCGGAAGTCTTGTTTCCATGGCTTTAGATATAGGAAAAAATACTATTGCAGTTTTAGGTTGTGGTTTTAATAAAATTTTTCCTAAAGATAATATAAGTTTATATAAAAGAATTATAGAAAATACTGGATTAGTTATTAGCGAATATTGGTTGACGAAAAGTTGTTAAGCGGTTTCTTTACTAAAAAATTTGAAGCTGTTAAAACTCAAATAAATACTGCATGGAATACAGTAACATCCGTATTTGGAACAATAAAAGATAAACTTGCCAACGCTGTATCTCAATTTTTCATAAATCTCGGAAGTTTAATAGAATTAAAAATAAAAGACTTATGGAATAGTGTCAAAAATTGGTTTAAAAAATTAATCCCCGGATTTAATGAATCTGAATCTGTATTATTAAATCCTTTAAGTGATGAAAAACATCCTTTATTGACAAAAATTACCAAGATTTTTGATGACATATTAAATAAGAGAAAATCTGAAAAAGGGGCAGGTTCCGGTACTGTTATTTCAGGAGGTTCAACTTCATCAGCTCCTTCCGGTTCTTCATTCGGCGAAAAATTGGCAAGAATAGCCAATAAAAGAAAAGTAGGAACAGGATTTAGAGCAAGCAGAGGAAAATGCGGATTATACGTAGGTAATGCTTTGGCTGAAGCTGTTACGGGAAATGCTTCCGGAACAGTGTTCCGAGGGAACGGTAAAGACTGGGCTTCAGGATTAAACAGTTCCATAGGCAAAAAATATTTTACTTTTGCAGGAATGAGAGGAAACGGACAACTATCAGGTTTACCGGCAGGCTCTATATTATCATGGCCTGCAAGTAAGGGTCATCCTTACGGACACGTTGAAATAGCTGACGGACATAATAATTTAATCTCGGATTTCAGCAGACCGGCCTCGTCAATTCTGTATAAAAATATGCAAAAAGGTTTAAAAGCCTATACATTTATACCTAAAGGAGTAGATTTGGGTCCTGATATTCCTGATGAAGTTGCTGCTTCTCCCGAATTTGATACAAGTTTAGCTTCAACCGGAACAACAAGCAGTAACAACAGTAATTATTTGAGTGCTTTGGCAGCTTTGGCAAAAGCTTCTTCATCAGAAGATTTATCTGCAACTTCAAGAATGGCACAAGGAGTTTCCGTGACGGCTCAAGACGGATTATCCGTATCAAACAAAACATTTGGTCAAATTTTATCTGAATCTGCTACAGGAGTTATGCACAAAGGATTATCGACTATGAGTAATAAAATGGCTCAAGCTAACAGTTTACTTCCAAAATTAATTCCGCCGGTGTACAATTCAGACCAACCCGGAGTTCGCAGAACAGAAATAGACGATACTGATATTCAGCTGTTACAATCTATCTTTTTAAGTTAATTTATGTAACAATTTTCTTTAATTTTGAAAATTTATTTTATTTTCTGTTTTTATATACTTATATAAAGAGGAATAATTTTATGCCAAGAAAACCATTATCAGAAGAAAGCAGAAGAAGAATATCTGAGGCTCAAAAGAAACGATGGCAAAATCCTGAAGAAAGAAAGAAACATTCAGAAGCTATCAAAAAAGCTTATGAAAATCCTGAATCAAGAAAAAAACTTTCAGAAGCTATCAAAAAAGCTTATGAAAATCCTGAATTAAGAGAGAAGATTTCAGAATCCAGAATAAATAGAAAACTTTCAGAAGAAACAAAAAGAAAAATTTCTTTTGCAGTTAAGAAACGTTATGAAAATCCTGAAGAACGGAAGAAAACTTCTGAAGCTTCAAAAAAGATGTGGCAGAATTCTGAAATTAGAGAAAAAATTATAGAAGCTCAAAAGGAATACTATAAAAATCCTGAAATAAAAAAGCATCATTCAGAATTATTAAAACAAAAATATGAAAACTCTGAATTAAGAAAGAAAATCTCTAAAAAAATTAAAGAAAAATATAAAGACCCGGAATATAGAAAAAGAAGAATAGAAGCTGTTAAAAAAGCTCACGAAAATCCTGAGGTAAGAAAGAAAATTTCTGAAGCTATCAAAAAGGCTTACGAAAATCCTGAATTAAGAGAAAAACAATCCGAAGCTGTTAAAAAAGCTTATGAAAATCCTGAAATGAGAAAAAAACTTTCTGAAGCTCAAAAGAAACGTTATGAAAATCTTGAAGAAAGGGAAAAAATTGGGAAAGCTTCTAAGAAAGTTCATGAAATTAAAAGACAACAACTCATAGAAAAATATAATCTTTCTAAAGAGTTTCTTGAAAAAGAATTTGTAAAAAACAACCGATTTGATATTTACAAATTTTGTGAATATTGTGATATTGGATATCAAACAGGATTATTTTATAAGAAATATTTTAACATAGAAACTCTTAACATTCAGAGAAACTGTTTAACCCAACAAGAAATATATGATTTTATTTTACAATACATAGAAGCTGACTTCAATAACAGAAAAGTTATAAGTCCTCAAGAACTTGATATCTATATTCCTTCAAAAAACATTGCCATAGAATTTGATGGTTTATTATATCATTCTTCAGGTTATTCTTCTCTTTCTCAATGCAATTCTCTTGAAGAATATCCTCTTTATCACCTTGAGAAAACTCAAGCTTGCATTGAAAAGAACATTCAACTCTTTCACATTTTTGAGAATGAATGGAGAGACAAAAAGGAGATCTGGCAGTCGGTTCTACTCAATGCTCTAGGGAAATCAGAAAGAATTTATGCTCGTAAGTGCACTGTTAAAGAAGTTCCTTC
>CAMEMA010000063.1 GCA_945926705.1 uncultured Clostridia bacterium | reverse complement strand
CTATTAATACAATAGTATCATCACAGTTTAAGTTGGTGATACATTGAAAAGTAAGGTTTTAAAAAGAGTTAGCGTTTTTATTTTATCGATTTTCAGTTTTATTATGTGTTCTTGTTCGCGAAAATCAGAAATAAATATTTCTAAAATTCGATTAAATGAGGTTACACGCTCAGTGTTTTATGCTCCGCAGTACGTAGCTTTGTCTCTTGATTATTTTAAGGAAGAAAATTTAGATGTAGAGCTTGTGAGTGCTGACGGTTCAGATAAAACTATGACCGCAATTTTGTCATCACAGGCAGATATAGGCTTGCTCGGTATTTCTTCTGTGATAAGTGTTTACAGTCAAGGAAGAAAAGATTATCCTATTATGTTTGCGGGTATTACAAAGCGTGATGGTAGCTTTTTGGTAGGGAGAAAACCGGAATTTAATTGGCAAGATCTTAAAGGAAAAGAGATTATTGCCGGAAGAAAAGGCGGTGTTCCGGAAATGGTTTTAGAATATATTCTGACTAAAAAAGGATTTAATATAAAATCGGATTTGAAATTACTTAATAATATTCAATTTAATTTAATGAGTGTTGCTTTTAGTAGAGGGACTGCAGATTATGTTGCTTTATTTGAACCAACTGCGTCTTTAATTGCAAGAGAAAAAAATTTTCATATTTTAAGCGCTTTAGGAAAAGAATGTGATGAAGTTGCTTATACCGGTTACTGTTGTTCTAAAACTTATTTTGTCGATAATAAAAAAACGGTGAGCAAATTTATTAAGGTATTACATAAAGCTCAAAAATGGATAAAATCTCATTCTGCGCAGGAAACTGCTAAAGTTATATCACGTTATTTTGTAGAGGCAGATGAAGATATTCTCTCTGAATGTATTAAAAATTATTTAGAATGCGACGTTTGGTGTGACAGTCCTATAATAAGCAAGCAATCCTTTAATATGATGCAAGAAATTATGATCCAAGCTGGTGAGCTTGAACACAGTGTAAATTTTGATGATATAGTTGACATGAGTTTAGCAGAAGAAATTATTGATAAAAAAGAATGATACAGAAAAGAGGTAATAAAGTGGAATCTGAAAAAATTCTTGAAATTATTAATATAGGAATGAAATATCATACTCTTAAAGCTGAGTCAACAGCAATCAGTGGGTTAAATTTTAATGTTTATAAAGAAGAATTTATAACTATAGTAGGTCCTAGTGGATGCGGAAAGAGTACGATTTTATCACTGATTTCCGGTTTAATTAAACCATCGGAAGGAAATGTAAATATTAGTATTTCCGATTCTGAAAAATATATTCAAAAGGTAGGGTATATGCTTCAAAAAGATTATTTATTTGAGTGGAGAACTATAGAACAAAATGTTTTGCTGGGATTAGAATTAAAGCATGCATTAACTGAAGAATCAAAGTCATATGCTCTGGAACTTACAAAAAAATATGGTTTGGGAGAATTTTTGCAACATTATCCCAGCCAACTTTCCGGAGGAATGCGTCAAAAAGCAGCGCTTATCCGAACTTTAGCAGTAAAACCTCAAATTTTACTTCTTGACGAACCTTTTTCTGCGCTTGATTACCAGACACGAATAAATATATCAGAAGAAATTTTAAATATAATAAAAAATGAAAAAAAGACAGCTGTATTGGTAAGTCACGATATTTCTGAGGCAGTTTCTCTTTCAGATAGGGTTATTATATTTTCTTCAAGGCCGAGCAAAGTAAAAAAAATTATAAATATTGATTTTGGTCAAGATAAACTTTCTTTGCATGAAAAGAGAAATCACAAAAACTTTAATAATTATTTTGATACCGTTTGGAGTGAGTTGGTTGACTGAAAAAACAATTCAACATTCTGTTTCACAAGAACATAGAAAATATTTAAAAAGTAAAAAACTCGAAAATTTAACTGTTAAAGCAACTCAAACAGGAATAATGATTCTTTTGATTTTTGCATGGGAAATTTCTGCCCGTTTGGGATGGATAGATTCATTTATATTAAGTTCACCATCCAGAATATTTAAGACCTTAGTAAGTTTGAATTCCGCACATCAACTTTGGAATAATATCGGAGTAACAGCATTGGAAACAGTTGTTGGATTTTTATTGGGTACAATAATCGGAATTGCCTTTGCTGTAATTATTTGGTTGTCAGATTTTATTTTTAAAGTTACTGATCCTTATTTGGTAGTTTTAAATGCTTTACCTAAAGTGGCATTAGGGCCGGTAATTATAGTTTGGATGGGAGCGGGTACTAAATCAATAATAATAATGGCGCTTCTTGTATCGGTAATTATAGCTACTCTCAATGTTCTTGCAGGTTTTAAAAGTGTAAGTCCTGACAAAATATTACTTATGAAATCTTTTGGTGCAAATAAATTTCAAATTCTAACTAAACTTATAATACCTGCAAATATATCAACTATTATATCCACGCTTAAGATTAATGTGGGAATGTCTCTAATAGGAGTTATAACAGGGGAATTTTTGGTGGCTTCCAAAGGTATTGGATATCTTATAGTTTACGGAGGGCAAGTATTCAAACTTGACCTTGTAATGACAGGTATATTTATACTTAGTGTAATTGCTTCATTAATGTATTTTATTGTTTCAAGAGTAGAGGATTTTTACTTGTCTTACCGTAAGAAATAATTACCTGGAGTTTAATTTTTCCTAAATATAAAAATTAAGTTTTTTGATAATAATTTTTTAAATATCTATTGATAAAAAATTAGAGCCTGACAGTTTTATCTGTCAGGTAAATTTATTTTTATATAAAAAACTATTGACATTATATATATATACATATATAATAGATAAAGCTTTATAGAAGATATATAAATTTTAAGGAGGAATAATTATGCCTAATATTAAAGAGAAAAAAGGTAATATTGATGTCCATTATGGTACTAAATCTATAAAGGACGAGTTTGATGAAAGCGGGTTTTTAAATGAATTTTGGAAAATGGATTCTTTAAAAAATTTTTCAAGAATTAGTATTAATACAAGGGACAAACAAGATAATTGTAAAGATTTACTTACATTAAATCGAAAATTTAAAGCATGGTGCAGTAAATGGTGCAGTAAAATAAAAGACGTTTGCTTTCAAATGGCATTTCCAGATGTAATGAAATCAGTTTGGACATTATCAGTTATAGGGACAAAAAAAGGAGGTCTAGCACTAAAAATCTATATTGTGAGTGGTGAGGGGATGGAATTAGGTAAATATCTAAGCAATATGAACGATAGTAATAGGCCGTTCCGTGGTTCTAATGGAAATAACAGTTTTGCTAGATTGAATCAAAACATTCATCAGATGATAAATAACTCGAAAGAGGTTTACTATAATGATACTATAGCAAATTGGTTGAGACGTTTCTACGAACATGAAAAACTAGCAGCAAAAGCCCAAGATAACCCATCATACGTAGTACAAAAATTTAATCAGGGATGCTATTACCATCCTTCTCACGAGTCTTTAATAAAGACAGGTTATTTTAAGCTGATTCCCTGGCTTAACGACCGTTATCTGATGTTGCCAGGTAAATTGTCTGTATACGACCGTATTATAGTAAATACAAGGACCCAAGTGAAATCAATAATTGGAAACATTGACTCACAATTACTTATACCTATTCAGGAGATTAGTCAATTGTCTGGGGCACAGTACCAAAAACTTATAGAAGACTGGGTGTCTTTTTTGGAAAAGACCTTAAGTGATCAGCGTGCACTAAGATTTGGCTCTATAGTAAGAGTATCTCCTGAGAATATTGTGAGTAGTGCAGATAGGAAAAGTTTAGAGGATTACGTCAAATACATCTTAACTGACAGCTAAGCGCATAAGAAAATAGAATTTAATATACAATATGTGGACCGGCCATTTTAATATGACCGGTCTTCTTATTATGTTTTTTTAGAGTTTTCAATAGTACATTTTTTAAGTGTGACTATTATTTTTTAATATTTGTTTTATAAATTTCTGATATAAGGTCTGGGTCCGGAAAATCCATGAGTACTATTCCAAATTTTTTTTCGTTATTCTCTTTTAATAATTTTTCAAATTTGAAATTTATTTTTCCGGCAACCCAACCAGGGGAAAATGGTCCTGTACAACTTGTGAAATTTAATATATATACACTTTTTGAATGTGCGGATTCCCATATTTTGTCATAAAAATTCTTTATTATTGAAAATTTCGTGGAAGCTTTTACTGCTTTATAATGGTCTTGAATATAAGCCGTTTCACCATCCAGAAGAATGGTGTCATAAGTACAATTGTCCGGCCAATTTCTGATTTTATATGACCCTTTTAAAGTATTGCTGCGGTCAAAAACGATAAAACGACCTCTTACATCTTTTAAGGAAAGTTTTTTTGCCGATATGTCTTTGTATCTGTAAAATTTATCATACTTTTCCAGTTCGGAATTCACTTCCGTTCTAAAATCTTTTTTACTTGAACCTTCTTTTTTTATTTGAACTATAACTGCTTCGGTAGGATTTTTTTCTAAAAATTTTTCTATAGTTGTTAATACATGACTTAAAGTAAGCCTATTTTTATTTATAGTTATGATATTTTTATAACAATTTACTCCTCCATGATTTACTATTAAATCAGCGTTAATTCTTATGTCAAAATATCTTATTCCTTTTGTCAATTGCTTGTCTATGGAATAATTTTGACACGAAGCAACAACACCGCTTGCAAGTGCAGTTGTGTATTTTGTTCCACTGTCATGAGTACCTGGAATGTTTAGTTCGCAGAGCTTTTTATCATTTGGCACTGAAGACATCCAGTTTGATCCCGTTATATTGTTATCAGTCTCTGACGAATATACATCCATAGAACTAAGAGGGTAGATAGAAATAAACATACACAGGCTGATTAAACCTGTCAAAAATACAAAGAAGTTTTTTCGAAAAAAATTTTGTTTACTTAACATAATATCACCATCCATTAATAGTTAATTTTAAATAATTAATATACAACACAGTTTATCATATCATAAAATTTTTAAAAAATAAATATTTTTTGTAATTATACTTGATATTTCACAAAATCATGATATTATATATATAATTTAACTATAAATAAGACGGAAAGGTTGGTAATAATTATGGAATTTAAAGCTATATCAAATGGCACCAAAAGTGTAAATATTCTAAATAAAGATGGAAGTATTGTTTTTCGTGTTAATCCGGAATATCCGTTATCAAGACTTATCATAGATAAATACATGGAGCAAATATTAGTAAAAAATGTGAAATTGCAACTGAATTAAATGAATATAAATTTTATTTAACTAATGGTTCTTATATAAAAAAATACAAAGCTCAATTAAAGACGCAGGATTAAAAAAAGTTATAATAGCAATAAATTCTTCCTCTATGGAAAAGAAGACTACAAAAAAATTGATTGAAGAAGAATTTTCGATTAACCAAAAATTAGGAAAGTATATGGAATATGCTAAAGCGAAATGTGATATAAGTGAAAAAGGTGCAAGGATTCGAGTAATGATACCTAAATTAAAAGAAAAGTGGTTAGTTTGTTCACAAAATCCAAACAATGTAAAAAATTTTTTTAAAGAAATAGATGACCAAGAATTTGGCAATCTTATACAAATGATTCAAACTTGTATAAAAAATTGCGCTAAAGACGCGAAAGAAGCTAATGAAAATGCAAAAAAGGCAAAAGGAAAATCTGACTCAGATCACAAATCAATAATACGTAACGTTATAGAAGAGAGCCCAACCACAAAACCGAAAGAAAAGGATAAAAAATCCCAAAAAAAGAAGCGATCATTTTCAGGATTTTTGAAAGATAAATTTTTTCCAAAAAATAAAAGCTCTCATTAACGAGTGCTTTGTATTGGGATATTTTTATGAATTTGC
>CAMEMA010000062.1 GCA_945926705.1 uncultured Clostridia bacterium | reverse complement strand
TCATATCTCAATGAATAACCAAAATTATCGGGCCACTCAAAGAAGTGATGTCCTAAAATTATCACCTTTTTTGAAGCAAAATGAAGATTATTAAACCAACTGTCTATTTTATCCGAAAAATATGGCATAAAATACACGGATACATCTTTATACTGTACTATGTTATCTTCATTTTTCAGATAGATTTCATTCGATAACGTCAAATTACATAAAGCTGTTTTACTAAATGTAGACATATTATCAAACCAGAAATCATGGTTCCCGATAATACAATATTTATCCGTACCTGCAAAATCTATTCTTAAACATTTTATTAAACGATTTTCAAGTTCTTCAGTACAAGCAGGTTTGTTAAAGAAATCTCCGAGAAAAAATACTGCATCATATTTCTGATTAGCGATATATGTCAGCTTATTAAACATAGCTTCACTATAATTATCAACTCTCATTCGAGGTTGTTTTGAAGTACAATGAATATCCCCCACAAATGCTAATCTCATTTTAAATCCTCCAAACAACTTTTACAACTTATCAAATCACTCATTACCACGCTCACTAAATCTGTTGTAAAAGGTTCTTGAATTTTTACTTCTTTTAAATGTTCCATAGTAATCCTTAAAATCTCATCTATCAGTTCACAATTTATATATCGTTTATGAACCAAGTCTGCAAGATTATCCCGAATATATTTTATACTCTCAATATAATAGGATAACTCTGATAGTAGAATATCATAAAACCCTGTATTAATATTTTTAAATTTATCCTCTGCTATCTCCAAATTTCTTATGGCATTGGTACAATAATATTTAACAAGCTTTATTTTATCGACTATTACGTTGTTCACAATTTACTATTCCGTCATTTATGGTGTATATGGCATCAGCAAACGGGTCAAATCTCTCGTCATGCGTGTTTAAAATTACCGTTGCATTTTTACTTTTAATCCATTCTTTAAGGAATATAAAGAATGAATCTACATAAGAAGAATCTATATTTACAAAACCTTCGTCTATAAATACATATTTTGCATTAAACTTTAAGAGATAATAAATATAAATAATTGATGATACTACAGTTTTTATTCCCCGTCCGGTTCCCGATTTACTCAATGGAGTTAATAAATCTTTCTCTTTATCATAGAGCCAAAAAGACAAGGATTTATTATACTTATCGGATAAATCTATTTTGACGGAATAATCTTTATCATAATAAATCTGACTTACTACAGTATTCAATAAATTTTCCAACTCGGTTATTTTAATGGTGTAAGTATTATCAACCGCTTTTTTGTATTGAATTTTTGACCTGTTAATTAAATCTAATCGGTTTTTTAAAACTTTCAAATTATCCTTTTGAGCATCTATTGAATTTTCTAAAACCTGTTTTCGGTTTTTTAGATTATTCAAATGATATAACATGTTGTTAAAATTTATTAAAAAATCATCATTTTGAGATTTATTGAACATTTACATAACCTTCAATTTGTTTTAATTTATTCGTCATATCTTGAATGTATGAATCATATTTAACTGCTTCTTCGTTTATCATAGTTAAATTCTTTTGGTACAAAGCGTTTAATTCCTCGAATGAAGCTACATTATACTTAGCCAATATATTCTTCATAGCTTGCTCTTTTTCAGCCGCAACCGCTTTTTTGTATGCGATCTGTTGTTGTAGTATATGTATCTGTTTTTGTTTTTCCTGAATTTCAGCTATTGTTGGCATAAGTTCTCTCCTTTCAAACGATTACCGCATAACGGACATATTTCCACAGATTTTAATTCTGTTTTTAATTTTTCTGTTTCAGATTCAAAAATTGATATTTCCGAATTTATTGTGTCTTTTTCTTTAACAGAATTTATATATAACTCATAGTCTTTTATTAAATCTGTTATTCGAGTAATTTCAAATTCTTCAGAAAACTTAAAATACTCTAATTCACTAATTTTATTAACAAAAACATCAAGCTGTTGATATTCGGTTAAATCAATATAGAGCTGTTTCAAAAAACCTATATCACTCATATTTATATTTGTCGATTCCAAGCAAGAAACTGCAGATGTATAAGTTTTTATGGAACGACAATTATTAATGTCATTGAAAGCTTGTTGTAACCAACTAAAATTAGAAGAAAATTGAGTATATGCTTTATTCAATTCTTCTACATTAACTGAAGATAAAACCTCATCAATTTTATACTGCTCACTCTCTAAAGAATTTATTTTAAGTATTAAATTATTTATCTCATTTTTAGTTTCATCTTCGTCAAGGTTAATACTTTTAAATACAGCAGACGTACTTGCAATATTAAAAATTTTCTCAAACAGTTTAAATTGGTCTGCTTCAGAACGGTTAAAAGGGAACAAAGTATTATCTTCACCCTGAATATTTATTATCTTATTACTTTCATTGGCGTCATATAAAAAATCGGTAAGAATTTCAGGATAAATTGTAAAAATATTTTCCCGACCCAACTTACTAAAATGATCTCCGTTTACAACATACTTTGAACTGCCTGTACCTCGTTCAAAAGAAACTATATTATTGTTATCATCTTCAATAGTTACCTTCAAACGAGCATTGGAATTTTCCTTCAAAGCATCATTATTTATATATGATTTCGCTTCTTTTGAATTAAGTAATGCTGAACTTAATACATAAAATGCAGCTGACTTTCCGGAATTATTACCCCCTTTAATCAAATACAATTTTCCGGGTAAGAACTCAAAATCAGCTTTTTTAAAAGAGCAAGCATTTTCATAGTGTATCTTCATTTTTTACAAATCCATAATTGAAATTCTTTTCTTTTCTTTCGGTTTATCTGCTTTACTTGAAGTTGAAACAGATTTAACTGCATCACTTTTTAAAGCAACATCATTTCTTAAATCGAAATACTTTTTATCTTTTAAATAATCTACAAAGTATTGATAGTTAGAACTGATAAATAAATCTAATTCATCCTGTCCTACAAATGTTTTTTCATCTTTCTTAAATACTAATTTGTAGGTTTCTCCACGTTTAGAAATCTCTCCTGTATTTATCAGACATTCCCGTAAAAATAAAACATTGTCTATTCCTGGACCCATAAGAATAGGAAGTCGGATTTTGAGTTTCTGTAAAGCACCCCTGGTTTTAGCGGTCCATATCTTACCCCAATAGCCTATGGAAACTTCTGCCGGACCGTTAGGAGTATTAATAGTTTGATAGATTTGGTCTTTCTTAAAAGGGGAATGCTCTATATAAGTCATTATGTCAACTCCGTGTTGAACAGCATACGGAAGCTTAACATACCACTGCGGATCCCACATTCCGGCGCCTATATTAGCTCCGGCTTGACCTAATAATATGCTTGCTATTCCTGCTACTCCGAATCTTCCTTTAAAATTTCTAATCCACTCGGACATAGGTTTTGCATACGGAGCTACTTTTCTATCCTCTAAATTTTGTTGAGTTAATGACTTTGTAGAAATCTGATTTAAACTGTCTACTACTATCAATTTAATATTTTGTGTTTCCGCTAAAGTTATACAACTGTCACAGACTTCTTGCAAATCATCAAATGTTATGGCATTTTGAATCAGAAGTAATTTGTTTCCTTTGTACTTCAATAAACCTAGTGATTCAAGTTGCTTATCACTTATACCTTGCTCAACATCTATATAGACGGTTGTGTAATTATATGTTTCTATCAAATGTCTACAAATGGTTAAACAAATTGTACTTTTTCCTGCACCTTGTTGAGAGCCTAATCCGTAGCATCCTCCAAGTGATAACCCACCGTTCCATAAAATATTTAATCCTAAAATCCCGCAATCAACTACTTCTTTTTTGATTGAAGTATATGTAGATAACAATTTTGCGGCTTTTTCTAAATCTTTAGTATCGGCCATTTCTTTCTCCTTTATTTAAAGAATATCAATTTTTGAACGAATAATTATTGAGAATTTTCTTTCGATGTGTACATTATAGCTGTTAAGTTGTATGAAACACTTTTGAAAGCATCCTGTTGAATTTTTAACTCATTCAATAAATTATTTGCTATTATTTTTTGTGAGGATGTCATAGTTTGCTGCTGTAGCAAAACCTGATGTCTAAACTGTACCAAAAATGTTAAGAGTAAACTTAACTTTGTAACAGCTACCTCTAAATAATGACGTTTATTATTTTCATCCGTATTATCATAAAAATCTGCTATGGCTTTATTCACATATAGGGTTAAATTCCGGCACTCCGTAAGTTCTTTCTCAAACATCTTTTATTCCCCTATGTTTATTAATCTCTCTATGGCTTCATTTATATTCTTTATCATTTTGCTCGTAAGAGAAAGATTTTCAGAAGAATATTTACTGATTAACTCTTTCTTAGTTAATAAATACCTGTCATACAAATAATTATTTAAAGGAAAAATTATATCAAAATCACCGTAACAAACATAATTTTCCGAACTTAATTTAACTCTATGCAATTTTGTATTATATACCACATAATAGTTATTCTTTAAAATTCCCAAATAATCATAGAATTCATCCGATAACTCAGTTTTATACCCCTCTAAAATTTTATCCGCCAAAGTAAAATCGGAATCTTCTGCAAGCGGAGCATCCAAACTATCCACAAAAGCACTTCTCTTTTTTACATAAAATCTATCTCGAATACTTACGAATAATCTTCTGCGGAAAGTTTCTATGGCAAATGCCGCAAGCGGCCATATTCTTGTTAAATCTTTATTATCTTTATTTGCAGATGATACCAACGAAAGCCATGCATTTTGTTTTAAATCGTCAAGGTCAAGAGCTCTGTCCTTCTCTAATAAAATTTTACACTTAGTATACAGAGAACCCCGCATGATGTTTGTAAACCTGTCATCAATTATCGCAATAGTTTCAGGTTTAGACAACATTTCCAAATTTTCTTTTTTCATCAAAATACTCCTTAAAATTTTGTGTTTTCTATATTAACACAAAAATTAAAAAGTAAATTAAATTTTTACAAAATTTTATATTACGTTACAAAAATTAATCTAATGTATTTCTCAAAGCTCTTGCATCCCTTGAACGATTTTTATTTATGTTTGATTTCGGTAAATCAGCGTATAATTGAGCTTTAACAGGATTACCTTTACTTTGCTTCCGTCCGGAATCGGACTTAATTTCTACATCTTTAACTTTTCTTTTACCATGATGAAATGTTACTTTTCTAGCAACAGGAACATCATCTTTTAACGCTTCATCTATTAATTTATGTATATGTTTCATCATGCTAAAAATTAAATTTCATCTCATAAACCAAATTACCACAATCATAAATTTTTCTATAACCATTATTGTACATATTCTCACTTTCGGTTAATTTCTCATCAAAATTCTCAAGTTTATCTTTTAACTTATGCTTTTGAAACTCTATTCTGCTATGAAGGATAAAATCTTCATTGAAATAGAAATAGTTGGGAGAAGATGTTCCTTTTAACGTAAACCCTAACTTCTCATAAAGATTTCCTGTACTCCAACGAAGATTAGCGTAAGAAAGAATACTTTTAGGGTTATATTTCTTTATGAAATAAGAAAGAAGTTTACTTGCTCCTCCAACAACAGAAGTATTTAAGGCATTACAGAATCTTAAAAGTTCATAATCATACTGTTTATTATATCGAGGTTTACCGAAAGTTATAAGAGAAACTAATTTTTCTTTATAGTATAACCCTATATTAACCTTAGAACTACACGCTCCTTGTAAGTGATTAGCGTTAAGAAACTCTTTAGCTTCTTTAGAGGAAACTTCTTTAACAATACACTTGCGAGCGTAGACTTTCTCAGATTTCCCCAAAGCATTGAGTAGAACCGACTGCCATATTTCTTTTTTGTCTCTCCATTCATTTTCAAAAATGTGAAAGAGTTGAATGTTCTTTTCTGCGCAAGCTTGAGTCTTTTCCAAATGATAAAGAGGGTATTCTTCAAGAGAATTGCACTGAGAAAGAGA
>CAMEMA010000061.1 GCA_945926705.1 uncultured Clostridia bacterium | reverse complement strand
GGTGTTCCTTTCTTTTCGATTTCCGGTTCTGATTTTGTGGAGATGTTTGTAGGAGTAGGCGCTTCCAGAGTGAGGGACTTATTTGAACAAGCTAAGAAAAATTCTCCTTGCGTTATATTTATAGATGAAATTGATGCTGTAGGACGCAAAAGAGGCGCAGGACTTGGCGGTGGACACGACGAAAAAGAGCAAACTCTCAATCAGCTTTTGGTAGAGATGGATGGATTTGGAAAAAATGAAGGAGTCATAGTTATAGCTGCCACAAACAGGTTCGACATACTTGATCCCGCTTTGGTAAGACCGGGAAGATTTGACAGGCAAGTTACCGTAGGTTATCCGGATATGAAGGGAAGAGAAGAAATTCTTAAAGTTCATGCACGAGGAAAACCGTTTGCTCCGGAAGTCAGTCTAAAGACGGTTGCCAAAACAACTGCTGGATTTACGGGAGCTGATTTGGAAAATTTATTGAATGAGTCTGCAATTTTAGCCGTAAGAAATGGTCTCAAATTTATAACGATGAAAGAAATTGAAGAATCTATAGCCAAAGTTTCCATGGGTCCGGAAAAAAGGTCAAGAATATTAACCGAAGAAGATAAAAAGCACACTGCTTATCACGAGTCCGGCCATGCTGTTGCAACGTATTTTTGCAAAACTCAAGATAAAGTTCATGAAATATCCATTATTCCAAGAGGAAGAGCGGGAGGATATACACTTTCACTACCTGAAAAAGATGAAAGCTGTACTTTCAGAAATAAAATGCTTGAAAGAATAGTTGTACTTTTGGGAGGAATTGCAGCTGAAAAATTAATTTTAGGTGATATTTCAACAGGCGCTTCAAATGATTTACAACGAGCAACTTCAATTGCGCGTTCCATGATTACAAAATTTGGAATGAGCGATGTTTTAGGCCCTATAGTGTATGATTCTGAGGATGATGAAGTATTTATAGGAAGGGATATGGGTCATGTTAAGAGTTATTCAGAAACTACTGCAACTAAAATTGATGAAGAAATAAATAACATAGTTACGACGTGTTTTTCAAAGACAGAAAAAATACTTTCCGATAATATTGAAAAACTTCATCAAATTTCTGAATTTTTGATTAAAAATGAAAAGATGAATGAGGAACAGTTTTACAGTATGATGAGTTCCGCAAATTAAAGTCAGTTTTGTTTATATAAAAAGGAGTGAATTTTATGCAGGATAATTTTGAAAACGATAATTTTCGAGAAGATGAAGAATACAGCTATCCCAAAAAAGCTTCTATTCCAATTAAATTTTCAGACAGCAGTGAAGATTTTTCCGAGAATGAGGATAATAAGGAAATAAATATAGATATACAGAAACCTCCGAAAAACAACACAAAAACATTCTTGACAATATCATTGATACTGTTGGCTGCACTTTTAGTAATGCTCGTTTCGTACATCATATATTCTTTCAAAAAAGAAAATTCGGAACATGTAAATTCTTCTCTTCAAACTAATTCGCAGACCTTAAATCATACTTCGGGAGAATCGGAAATAAAGTTTGAACAAAAACCGGAAGACCCCAATGAGCTTTCGGCAGAAACAATTTATGAGCGTGTTTCGCCGTCTGTAGTAGGAGCTGTCGTTTATGATTCCAAAGCAGATATAATTTCAGACCCGGTAAGTGAAGGTTCTGGAATAATAATAAGCGAAAAAGGTTATATTGTAACAAACTCTCACGTTGTCGGGAATTCTAAAGAAAATAATATAAAGATTGTTTTAAACACTAATGAAGAGTTTTCCGGAAAAGTGATAGGGTATGACAGTAAAACAGATATAGCGGTTATAAAAGTTGATAAAGCAGGTTTAACACCTGCAAAATTCGGGGATTCAGATAATGTAAAAGTTGGAGCTTCGGCTTTGGCATTGGGAAATCCTCTTGGTCTAAATTTTGCAAGTTCATTGACAAGAGGAATAATTTCAGCAATTAACCGTTGTTCATCGGGTTCAGCCAATAGTCTTGTCAAGTACATACAGACTGATGCAGCTATAAATCCCGGAAATTCCGGCGGACCGCTAATTAACATGTATGGTCAGGTAATAGGCATAAATTCTTCTAAGATTGCTGTTGCGCATTGTGAAGGAATGGGATTTGCAATTCCAAGCAATACTGTTAAATCTATTGTAGATGACATAATTGAAAAAGGTTATGTTTCAGGAAGAGTACGTTTGGGACTTTCGGGAAAAATGGTAAGCAATTATCAAGCTCAGATTTATAATGTGCCTATAGGAATAATAGTTTCCGAGATTAGTAATGACAGTAATCTTACTGCAATTGGAGTCAAAGAAGGAGATATAATCACAAAGATAAATGATGTGACTATTACAAATATGGACGTATTTTACAGTGAACTTTACAGTCATAAACCCGGAGAAAGTGTTAAACTTTCAATTTATCGACCCTCTTCAAATCGCATTGGTTCCCATTCGTTTGATGTAAATGTAGTGCTCCTTGAGGATAAAGGAGAAACGCAGGAAACCAACAGGTCTTCAATCAAATAGAAATTATAAAGTAAAATTCACCTAATTAAAGGGTGGATTTTTAATTTATAAAATTAATAATAATATATAATTATAATTTTAATATATTCTGATTGATTTTTTAACTTAATTGTAGTAAAATCAGTAGTATAATATTTATTAAATGAGGTATATGATATGGTCGAAAAAAGTGCAGTGAAATTTTTGAGTAAGTCTATGGGATGTCTTCTTTTTGTAAGTTCCCCGTTTTGTTCTGTATCTAAAGCCGTGAATCCGGATCAGAAAGATGAAAAAAGCTCGTCTGTCTTTACAAAGGCTGTGTTTGGCACTTACAGTTTAGCTTTGGGAGAATATCTTATTTCCCGGTTATTCAGTAGTAATTCAAATGGTTCTGCAACGAAACTAAAATTAGAATATGACGCTGCGAAGACTGAATTTTCCGGTCAGGAAGTTGAGTTACTGAAAAAACACGTTAAAATTGTAAATCGTAGTGTAGTGGATGAAGAATTTTTAAATGAAATCGGTAATAACGGAAAAACAGTTGTCGTCAATGCGGCAAATACTTATGGTGTTAAGGGTTTTGGTGTATGTAAAGCTATTTTTGACGCTATGGGAATATATTCGGTTCCTGAAATTGATGAGTGGAAAAAAGAAGGTAACTATGAAATAGGAGATGGAAATGTATTTATACATCACTCATATGGAATAGCTAAAAAGTGTAAAAATGCAGACTATGTTATGCAAACCGTAGGACCTGATTTTAGAGATTATTTAGACGAAAAAATTGCATACGAAAAATTATATGATGCATACTACAATACAGTAAAAGTATCTTCCGCTAAAGATATAAAAAATATAGTTGTTCCGGCAATAAGTACCGGTATTTTTGCAGCTCCCGGAGTAGGAGAAAAAGGTTCAGTAGTTGCTCTTAGTGCTATACATAACGCTTTAAGTGAATTGTCTGAGTCGAAAAAACAAGGAATGAATGTGTATTTATGTAATTTTAAAAGTTACGGAGAAGGCATAAAATTCTTTGAATGTTGTTCAAAGATACTTAAGTAATAAAATCAGTTATACTTAGATAGTCAGCTTTGTAAGCTGGCTTATTTTTTGTTTAAATTTATAAAATTTTCAATAATTTCCTTAAGTCAAATGCAATTGAAGGTTTAATTAATAATATTATTCATTTAAAAAGATAATTTTTAATTTGCGTTTTTATATATAATAATTAAAAAATATTTTTTAGTTTACGTTAAGTAAAATATTATGTAATATATAGTTATTAATAATGATTTTAAATTATGAAAGGAGTAAAAAACATTCAAAATTATTTTAAAAGAAGGAGTGAAAATAAAGTCTGTTAATAAAATATGTTGTATTTAAAATGCGATTATAGTCGTTTTTTATTATCAAAGTTTAAGGAGAAATGTATAGCATGAAACAAAATTTAAAATTTAAAACCGTTTTTACTTTTATTTTTGCAACTATTTTTATATTTTTGGGATGTGTAAACATTTTTGCGGTGAACTCTAAGCAAAATAAGGAGCAAGTAAATATTCCGATAGCGATGGCTTTAGACGACGGATATACTTATCCTACAATTGTGTCAATAACTTCCATGATGGAAAACGCTTCTAAAGATACATTTTACGACTTTTATATAATGCATCCTTCAAAATTCACAAACGATAATAAAGATAAAATTATGTCTCTTACTAAAAAATATAACAAATGCAAGATAAAATTTATAAATATGGGGAAAGAATACAGCAGCGCTTACGATAAGGGCCATATTACAACTCCTACTTATTATCGTTTATCGCTACCGTACAAACTTCCGAATATTGATAAAATTTTATGGTTGGACGGAGATACACTTATATTTAAAGATTTACGTGAAATGTATAATTTAGATATGACAGGACTTTATTGCAGGGGACTTTTAGACGATTATCCTCATAGGCTCAGTAAATTCGGGATAAAATGCGATAAGTACATATGTGCCGGAGTAATGGTAATGAATCTCAAAGACATGCGAAGAGACAATATGGTTCAAAAGTTTAATAAATTTATAAAAGAAAACAATAATAAGCTGGCTCAGCATGATAAAACCGTAATAAATTACGTTTGTCGAGGAAAAATCGGTAAGCTTTCTCCTCGCTTTGGAATGTTTAATTATTATTCTCAAAGAAATGATTGGAAGAAATATTGCAAAAACGGATATACTCAAAAAGAAATGGAAAGCGCTTTTGATAATTTGTCTATAATTCACTGTATACGTAAACCTTGGAATAATCCTAAAGTGGCTTTTGGAAAACATTGGTGGAACTATGCTAGAAAAACCTCTTTTTACAAAGATATTTGTAAAAAATATCTTACTGTAGGGAGGAAGTAATTTAAAATGAAAAAAAATAAATTTCTGCTTTTTTTATTATGTTTGAGTGCAATTTTACTTTCCGGTTTCAGCGCGGTTTTTGCGTCTACAGACAGCGAAATTCTTGCAAAAGAGCCAATTGACGTAGTTATAAAATATATTGATTTTACCGATCCACATCTTGTTAGAAAAGGCTTGTCGCACATAAAAAAAGATGAAGATAATGGTGAACTGAAATATTCGGTACGTTCGGTTTTAAAAAATATTCCATGGATTAGAAAAATATATATTGTAATGCCAAATGAAAAAGTTAAATATTTCAAAGATCCAAAATTAATAAGCGATAAAATAGTATATATTAAAGATAATGATGTTTTAGGCTTTGATAGCGCTTCCTCCATAACATTCGAATTTAATTTTTGGAGACTTAAGAAATTTGGAGTATCAAATAATTTTATATACATGAATGATGATTATTTTATAGGTAAGCCATTGAAAAAGTCGGATTTTTTTTATGTTCATGATAGTAAAGTTGTGCCATATGTACTTCATAATCAAAAGATTGGTAGAAATCAGTATGACAGATATAATCGTGAACACAAAAGAGCATTAAAAAATGCGGCGAAAAAAGGGGCTCATACTGGCGAAGGCTTTTTTTGTCAACGCATGTCAAGTATTATGTTTTTGTATGAAATTTTAGGAAAAGACATTCGTGTACCATGTGGAGATATCAGTTATTTTCATCACAATGCTTTGGGGGAAAATATAGATGATTTAAAAGAAGTATATGATGTTGTTAAGGAACGAAATAGATATGCATATTTTTCTTTAGAAGCACGGCAACGAGACCATAGAGCGTTACAACACCAAACTTTTTACAGTTTTTATGTTCTGAATAAATATCAAAGAAAAGTTAATAGATTAAATGGAGAATATATAGACATTGCATATGCGCCTTTTGCAAGTTACAACGTACCTCTTTTTTGTATAAATACAGGGGGAAACTGTATTTATTCACATCAAAACTATGCATACGCTAAAGTTGTAATGAACAAACTGTTTCCGTTACCTACTCGTTACGAAAAGCCCGAGCTTAACAACGGCACATACATAATTGAAAGTGCATTGGAAAAAGGAAAAGTAATGGATATAGAAGGTGCATCAAAAGAAAACGGAGCAAATCTCAGACTTTGGGAAAAGAACGGGACCAATGCACAAAAGTTTAGCGTACGCTTGCAGAGTGACGGAACATATAT
>CAMEMA010000060.1 GCA_945926705.1 uncultured Clostridia bacterium | reverse complement strand
TCATCGCTTAACCTTTACTGAACCACGCGACTATCGCGTGGTTTTCTATACACAAGAAAAAGGTGGTTAAAAAACCACCTTTTTTGGTCGAGGTGACAGGACTTGAACCTGCGGCTTCTACGTCCCGAACGTAGCACTCTACCAAACTGAGCTACACCTCGAAATTAACAAAATGGCTGCGGAAGAAGGATTCGAACCCTCACAAACAGAGTCAGAGTCTGCTGTGCTACCATTACACCATTCCGCAATACTCAGGCTTACATTCTACCATCAATTTTTTTTAATGTCAATACTTCAAAACCAACAAAAGACAATTATCAAAACTTTTTTACATCAATCTTAGAAGTCAATATATAATTATTATTTTTGTGTTTTAACTGTAATAGTCGGATATTTATGAGCATAGATTTTAATCATAATATTATAAAATCCTCAAGCTTCGGAGGCAAAGTTAAATTGAATGCAGTTTTAAAAAAAAAGATAATTAACATCTCTTCAGATTTTTTGGCTTCTTTTGCAGTACTGACAGCTTCTGTATGTTTAATTTCTCGTATAAAAAGTATGTTCCCTATGGATGTAAACAATATAAGTTTAATGGCCGCTAAATCAATACTTCCTCGAGGAAACATAAATTTTTCATCTAAGTTCATGAATATTTCAAGAAACAAAATAAATAGTAATAATGTAAGTGAATCATCAAAAAGTACAGTAAACAATAACTTCACAGAGAAAGACTCTCAATCAAGTATGCCTCTTCCAAACTTTGAAAGAAATGATGATGAAGAGTACCATTCTCCTGACGAACCACGACACAAGATAATAGAAAGTCAATTTAGTTCGGGCGGAATCAAATTTGAAAATTTTTATGTAAAAAATACTACCGGACAAAACATAAACATAGGAGAAGAACTTGGAAAAAAACCTGAAATAAATATAACAAATACCAAAGAACCTCAAGTTTTGATTTTTCATACGCATACTTCGGAATCTTATGTTAAACGAGATGAAGGATTCTTTTACGAAAGCTTTTACCCTCGTTCTTTAAATAATGAAAAAAACGTCACAAGGGTCGGTCAAGCCATAACAGATAAATTGATAGAAAACGGTATAAATACAATACATGATATTACATATCATGATAATCCGACTTACAACGGTTCTTATTCAAGGTCTGCTCAGACAATTAAAAAAAATTTGGAAAAATACCCCTCAATACAAGTAGTTATAGATATACATCGAGACAGCTTAGGTTCCAAAGAAACTGGTAAAATAAAACCTACATTCAAATATCAAAATAAAAAAGCAGCTCAATTGATGGTAATATGCGGCTGTGACCCTGATGGGAGTTTAGGATTTCCAAACTGGGAAAAGAACTTAAGACTTGCTTTAAGAGTCCAAAAGTACTGTGAAACATTATTTCCGGGGATTACTCGACCACTAAATTTTTCTAAGGTAAAATACAACGAACACTTAACACCGGGCTCGTTGCTAATAGAAGTAGGCAGCGATGCAAATACACTTGAAGAAGCTGTTTATACAGGTTCTATGCTTGGTGAATCTTTATCTAAAATGCTGAATGATTTAAAAAAATAGGAGATTTAAAAATTATGAAAAATAAAAATTCAAAATATTTATGGATATCTATGATATCTACCATTTATATTCTCGCACTAATCACAGGCTTTACAATAGTCGAAAAGAATGCTCAAGATATTATATCTTCCGATTCCCAACAATTTTTATCCTATACTTTAAAAGATAATTTCTTTTTGGAATCTGTAAAGATACATTTTATGGGTAAAAATATAGTTTTTAATTTTTAACTAAAATGATATAATTGAATTAAAATAGGTAACAAAGTTAAAGGAAATATGATAAATGAATATTATAACCAAAAAAAAATTTTTTAATATTTTAAAACTTACTCTTTTTATGTTATGTATTAATTTAATATTACCGGAAACATTCAAAGCGCAAAACGAAATCGGAAATTCCACAGCTTCTTCTCAAGTCAAACAAAGTAATAAATCGGAAAATAAAAATGAGCAATCCAGTGAAAAAACTAAAAATAAAGAAAATAGTAGTACGATAAAAGAGACCAATACGCCAAATAAAAATTCAACCGACTCGAAACCCAAAACTAGCGCAAAACAAGATAGTAACAGTTCCGAAAATAAACAGGGCACAAAGCCCAATTCTGCCCCCGAAAAAAAGGTGTCAGAAAAAACAACTAATAATAAGAGTACCTCAACTGTTAAAAAAGAAACTCATGAAGATGGAAAAATTGCCGAATCTCAAGAAAGTTCAGAAAAAAAAGATAATCTTTCAGATATTCCGGCTCTTCCCGAGTTAAATGATTCAGAAATAAGTAACTCCGAAATTACAAATCCTAATGCACAAAATATTACTGATTCTGTATCAACTCCCAAAAAAGCAAATATTTGGCTTACTGTATTGTCATGGGCACTAATAGGAATCGGAATTGGAATTTTACTAAAAGTTCTATTTGATAATTTAAAAGTTCCCAAAGAATTTGGTCCAGGGATAAAAATAAAACACGCTTCACAGAATGGTAAACATAAAAATAAATACAATTTTAAAATTAAGTAACAAAACAAGTACGAAAGGCTGGCACTTAGTATGAAAAGCAGTAGCTTAAAAGACTTATCAGATATAAAAAAAATCCACTTTATAGGTATTGGAGGATCCGGAATGTTTCCTCTCGCCAAGATACTCAGATCCAAAGGGTTTGTAATAACAGGTTCGGATATCTATGAATCTGATACACTCAATAAAGTAAAAAACTCCGGCATAGAGGTTCACATACCACAAAAAAAAGAAAATATAAACAATCAAGATTTAGTTGTGTTTTCGGCAGCAATAAAGGAGTCAAATCCGGAAATAATTGAAGCTAATAAAAAAAATATCCCCATAATTGAACGTAGCGTCTTGCTGGGTATATTATTTAAGAATTATAAAAATTCAGTAGCTGTTTCGGGAACTCACGGAAAAACAACAACTACATCTATGATAACATCAGTACTTTTGGATAGCGGTAAAGATCCTACAGCAGTAATTGGAGCAACTTTAAAAAAATTAGACGGAAACAGCTGCACAGGAAAATCCGACATAATAGTGGCAGAAGCATGTGAGTATGTCGACAGTTTTTTGCAACTATTCCCTCTCATTTCTATCATAACAAACGTCGACGCAGATCATCTTGATTATTTTGGAAACTTAGAAAACATAAAAAAATCATTTAACAAATTTGCTTCTCAAACTCAAAAACTTCTAATTTTAAACGGCGACGATGAGAATGTAAAAGATTCAGTTAAAAATACCACAGCCAAAAAAATATTTTTTGGATTAAATGAAAACAACGATTACACGGCAAAGAATATAACTTTTACCAGATTACAACAAGCTCATTTTGATGTATTTTTTCAAAATAAAAAAGTGGCAAATATTGAGCTCACCGCTCCCGGAAAACACAACCTGTATAATGCCCTTGCAGCATTTGCGGCATGCTCAGAACTCGGGGTAAATACTAATCAAATTGAAAAATCTCTAAAACAATTTACGGGAGCTCATAGAAGATTTGAAATTCTTGGAGAAACAAACGGAATTACAGTTGTTGACGATTTCGCTCATCATCCAACAGAGATAAATTCCACTTTAAGCGCTGCATCCAAAATGGGATTTAATAGAGTATGGGCAATTTTTCAACCGCACACTTATTCACGCACATTTATGCTTATGGATGATTTTGCGAAAGCTTTATCACTTGCAAATAAGGTTATTGTATCTGATATTTTGCCAGTAAGAGAAACTAATACGTATGGAGTATCTTCAAAAGATTTAGTTAATAAAATTGAGTCCGCTGTATATATACCCGATTTTGAAAGAATAACTAAATTTATATGCGAAAACGTTAAAAAAGGCGATTTAGTGATAACACTTGGAGGCGGGAACATTTATAAATGTGCTAATATGATAAAAGAAGCTCTTGAAAAATAGTTTTTTATACAATAATTTATTTAAATTTATGATGAATTTTTTAAATAAATGTATTATAATTAAATTCCAAGTTTAATTTTTAGAAAGGAATTAAGTTAAATGGCTGTACTATTCGAAAAAAGCAACACAAAAGTAAATCTTATGAAAGGTTTTGCCGGAGAAAGCCAAGCTCGCAATAGATATACAATGGCTGCTTCTCAAGCAAAAAAAGAAGGACTTAACGTAATTGAAAAATTATTTACATTTACCGCAAATCAAGAAAAAGAACACGCTAAACTCTTTTATCAAAAATTAGCTCCTGTATATGGAACAAATATCAACATTGAGGCAGGATTTCCGGTTGATATTTACAGCAATTCAATAGATTTGCTTAAATGTGCTCAACACAATGAATATGAAGAGTATAATGATGTATACCAAGCCTTCGGAGATGAAGCTAAATCAGAAGGATTTAATGAAATAGCAAATTTATTTTATAGTGTAGCTAAAATTGAAAAAATTCACGGAGATAGATTCAGTAAGTTTATTGAATTAATTGAAAATAATGAATTATTTGAATCCAGCAACGAAGAACGTTGGATTTGCCTTAACTGCGGCTACATATATAATTCAAAAACTGCTTTAGAGAATTGTCCGATATGTAATCATGGAAAAGGTTATCAAATGCGTCATGATTGGGTATTAATTTAAAATAAATTAATAATAATAAGAAAGAGGTTTTTTTATGTCAACAGAAAGAACTTATATAATGCTCAAACCTGACTGCGTAAAAAGAAAGTTAATGGGTAAGGTTATTTCCAGGATTGAAAAAAAAGGATATACAATTTCAAACATAAAAATGATGAATCTAAATGAAGAAATTTTACGTGAACACTATGCACATATAGCTGATCGCCCGTTTTTCCCAAATATTGTAGAATATATGACGTCCGGACCGGTTGTGGGAATGATTGTAGAAGGAGAAAATGTAGTAAAAGGTATGAGAATACTTATGGGTGCAACTAAATTTGAGGAAGCGCTTGCCGGAACAATCAGAGGAGATTTTGCAATGAGTACCGGTGAAAACATAATACATGGTTCCGATTCTGCGGAAAACGGAGAAATTGAAATCAAAAGATTTTTCGGAGAAAATGCTTAACATTAATTGATGTTAAATTGAAAT
Organism: uncultured Clostridia bacterium; assembly: GCA_945926705.1. Lineage (GTDB taxonomy): Bacteria > Bacillota > Clostridia > Oscillospirales > Acutalibacteraceae > UMGS1491. The sequence continues at coordinate 1,194 of CAMEMA010000060.1, read as the reverse complement.
ATAACAATAAAAATTAAGGCATAAAACTACCTGCTGTGTAAAAACAGCAGGCTTTTACTTTAAAACAGAGAAAATTTTAATAAAATATTTTTATTTCATTTTCATTTAAGTCTCTCCATTTACCGGGTGGCAACATACCGAGTTTAAGCGTTCCTATAGAAATTCGCTTTAATCTTGCAACTTCTAAACCTACAGATTCGCACATTTTTCTTATTTGGCGATTTCTTCCCTCTTTTATTGAAATTTCAAGAACTACACGGTTTTTTTCTTGAACAATTACATTTACACGTGCAGGTTCTGTATACTTTCCGTCTATTTCAATTCCGGTACAAAGTTTAGTTATTTGGTCTTCAGTTAATTTTGGGCGTACTGTAACCCGATACGTTTTCCAGACGTTTTTCGAAGGATGAATAAGTCTGTTTGCAAAGTCTCCGTTATTTGTCATTATAATAAGACCTTCTGAGTCTTTATCCAAACGTCCCGCAGGATAAACTCTTTCCGGTATATTTTTAACTAAATCTGCTACACATTTTCTTCCTTTTTCATCACTCATAGTAGTTATAAACCCTCTAGGTTTATGGAGCATTATGTAACGAAAACCGGATTGATTATTTTTTATAACTTGCTCACCGACTTTTACCAAGTCTTTTTGTGGATTAACTCTATCTCCCAGTTTAGCAATCTGTCCATTAATTTTAACTTTTCCATGCTTTATAAAAAATTCTGATTTTCTTCTGGAAGAAAACGAGCAATATGATAAATATTTTTGAAGAACCATAGTATTATTTGAATTTTCTTTTTTTTTTAAATTTTCTGACAAATTTTTCACTCCAAATTTTATAAATTATTTTAAACAAATCAGTTTTTTAAAAAATTCTCCTATAGATTGAAAAAAATTTTTTTTAAATATAACTGGATTTTTTATTTCTGTATTGGAAATTATTTGATTTTCACCTATTAATCTTCCATCTAAGCAGTATACCACTTTTCCAACTATTTGTCCTTTTTCTATGGGCAATTTTACTGAATTAGCCAACTCTACTTTACGTTCAACTTTATTTTCATCACCTTTTTTAAAACTCTTTGAAAATTCAGATATACCTATATCTTCAATACTTTCTTTTTATTTTCCTTTTAATAGAACAAAAGTCTTAAAATTTTTGTCACTAAATAATTTTGAAACCGTATTTTCAA
>CAMEMA010000059.1 GCA_945926705.1 uncultured Clostridia bacterium | reverse complement strand
TTCTTCGCGGAGTAGGCGCTTGTCCTTGCCGATTCATAGTCTCTTCAGTTTGGGTCGAAGCTCCGCAGTAGCTTCCATCGTCTTTATAATTCTTTAATTTAAACTTTTCTTCAATTTGGCTAGGTTCAATTATAAATTCTTCATTTTTGCCATCGCTTGTTACACTACGAAATATATCACGAAAAACATCTGCGGATATCCTATTAATGTATACTTCAGAAAGTGTGTATAGTGCCTTAAAATTATTTTTTTGATTGGTAGACAATTTCCCACGTGATATTAATTGATTCAAACAATCAGTTATTTTTTGTTCGTCTTTATCTGCCTTTAGAGTACCTGGATATGGAAAAAGATAGTAATTCATATTTGAACTATTAGTAATGTGTTTTCTATTATAAAAAAGTAAAGTCGGATCCTTATTGTTTAATGTTTTCCAAACATATATTCTTTCTATACTTGATATATTATCTATAATATGTGTATATTTTGGTATTATTATATGTTTGTTATATAAGTTTAATATATTACTCGCTATGGTATTTAAACAAATTTCCCCACATATTGTTTTTGCCCATTCATTTTTATTTGTACAATTTAAAACTGTACTGTATCCTATTGAGTCTTTTGGATTTTTGTTGTTCTTTATAAAATATTTAAGTTGCTTTATTACTATAGCTCTTGTATCTGCTGGTAGTACTTCTAAATTAGGATAGATATAATAATTTATATTTCCTTTTGCTTTTTGTACTTTAATTGCTTTAAATGTTCCTTCTATAAGGTGTTCTTGAAGTATAAATTTTGAAAATTTATATAGTATTTGTTGTGGAAGCATAACTTTTACCTCCTTATTTATATTCTGAAATATAATAAATTATACATACATATATATACAATGTCAAGTGTTTTTTATAAAAATAATATAAAATATTTAATTTAATAAATTTTTGCAAGAAAAAACTCGCCTTAAAAAGCGAGTTTACTATTTTTACATAGATTTCTAAAAAATCTATTTTTTAACTATTTATCTTCGATTGCTTCAATTCCGGGTAATTCTTTTCCTTTTAAAAACTCAAGAAAAGCTCCTCCTCCGGTTGAAACATGTGTTACCTTATCGCCAAAACCAAATTTATTTATAGCTGCAGCTGAATCTCCGCCTCCAACTATGGATACAGCTTTACTCTCTGAAAGTGCTTTGGCTATACTGAGAGTTCCGAACTCATAATTTTTCCATTCGAAAACTCCCATAGGTCCATTCCAAATTACCGTACCGGCATCCGAAATGACTTCAGAAAAAAGTCGCACAGTTTTTGGACCTATATCTAAACCCATCCATCCCTCGGGTATACTGTCTGCATTTATTGTCTTATGATTGGCGCTTGAACTATATTTATCAGCTATTTCGGCGTCAAGGGGCAAAAGAAATTTTACGTCCTTCTCTTGTGCTTTAGCCATCATATCCTTTGCAAAGCTTAATTTATCGATCTCACATATAGATTCGCCTACAGCATATCCCAATGCATTTATAAACGTGTAGGACATTCCTCCACCCACAATAATTATGTCTACTATATCCAGTAAAAAATCAATTACGTTTATTTTATCTGAAACTTTAGCCCCTCCAAGTATAGCTACCAAAGGGCGTTGTGGATTATTTATAATTCTATTTATGGCATTTATTTCTTTTTCAATTAAAAATCCACATACAGAAGGTAAATATTTCGTAACTCCGACAGTAGAAGAATGGGCGCGGTGACATGTACCAAAAGCGTCATCTACGTAAATTTGAGCAAGAGAAGCGAGTTTTTTTGAAAATTCCTCACTATTCTCTTCTTCACCCGAATCAAATCTTAAATTTTCCAGTAAGCAAACTTCTCCGGGTTGAAGAGAGTTTACTATTCTTTCGGTGTTTTCTCCTAACACTTCTCCGGTAAATTTCACGTCTTTCTTTAATACTTCAGAAAGATATGAAGCCACCGGAGCTAAAGAAAGTTTCTTATCATATTTACCGTTTGGTTTTCCCATATGAGAACAAAGAATAACTTTAGCGCCATTGTTAGTAAGATAGCTTATTGTCTTAAGTGATTCGTCTATCCTTTTATGATCCGATATGTTTCCGAGTTTATCCTTCGGTACATTAAAATCGCACCTTAAAAGCACGCTTTTTCCACTAATATCTACATCCTTGACAGTTTTTTTAGTTAGATAATTCATTGAAAGTATCCTTTCTAAATTAAGTACTTTAAAACATGTGGATGTATTATACAATATTTTTAAATTTACTGCAAGTAATATAATATTTTTGCGATTTGGACTTTAAGGTAGCTTTTTAATTTTTTATACTATTTGAGATATTTCCTTTACACAGTTTTTACAGACATTTTTCATTTTAAATGATTCTGTATCGCCTGCTTGTCCGCAAAAGATGCACTGAGGTTCGTATTTTCTCAGTACTACATTATCACCTTCCATAAATATTTCCAGTGAATCTTTTGGCTCAATGTCCAAAATTTTTCGGAGTTCCATTGGGAGAACAATCCTACCTAAGTCATCCACTCTTCTTACAATTCCTGTTGATTTCACAATCAGCACCGTTCCTTTTTATAAAAATTTTTTGTAAGTCAACTTTGCACCAAGTTATTGGCGTAAATGCAAACAATAACGCATATACTCGGTAAATGCCGACCTATATTTTGTAATTTTACTATTTTAATACTTTTTTGTCAATATATGTATTTTTAATAATATACATGTTATATTTTATAACATAAAAATTAGACAATTAAAATTCCCGGCAATTCCGGGACAATAAATTTTGAACTACAAATAAAATCCCCTTTCAAAACACAGCAAAATCAATATTTAAACTTCACTACGTTATTAAAAGGAGTGTATATACAAAGGAATGTGTATTAAATTGTATTATAAATTAAACATTATTGCAAGTGTCTTTTTTTTAAATTATAAAGTTTATTTAAATTAATAAATTTATATATTTTTGGCGAATTTTGTATTTTTAAAAACTAAAATTTATATTTTACACTTTAAATATGTTTCTTATATTTTAACGCAGAAGGAGATATGATAAAATTTTGTGAAATAATATGTGATAAATTAATAAATTATTATAATTTTAAAGCTATAAATTCTATTCATAAAATGTCTTTTTAATTGAAAAAACGATTTGAATATAAACTGATTTTTCAAAATTTTGATTTTAAAATAAATTCAGTAATATTTTTAAGTTATATCACATTAATTAAATAAAAGTATATTTTGGAAAGCGATAATGTTTTATGATGAATTATATTTGGGGATTTTTGATGGTAATAAGTGTTATTTCGTCGTTTGTAACGGGGCGAATAAAAGAACTATCGGATGCTGTTTTAAATGGTGCCGCAGAATCTGTAGAATTTATAATTTCTATTTTAGGTATGATGGCTTTATGGACCGGGATAATGAAAATTGCGGAAAAATCCCATATAACTGATTTTTTATCAAAAATATTTTCTCCGTTTATAAAACTTTTATTCGGAAATGGAAGTTTAAACGAATCTGCATTTAAAGCGGTATGTATGAATATTACCGCAAATTTGCTGGGTCTTGGAAATGCCGCCACTCCTTTTGGTATAAAGGCTATGAAAGAGATGCAAAAATCTAATCTTAATTCTGAATATGCAACTAATTCCATGATAATGTTTATTATTGTTAATACCGCTTCGTTACAGCTTGTTCCTACTTTCTTATGTACTTTAAGGCAGAAAAACGGATCTGAAAATCCGCTCAATATTCTTCCAATTTTATGGTTAACTTCAATTATAGCTTTGGTTTTTGGTGTGGCTATTACCAAATTAATGGAAAAAGCAGGTAATAATAATGAGTAATTTCGGATTTTATGTAATACCTGTAGTTTTAGCGATAACTGTGATTTTAGGAATTTTAAAAAAAGTTTCGGTGTTTGATGTTTTCCTAAAAGGAGCTTCAGAAGGTATAAATTCGACATTTTCGATAGCTCCATCGTTGATTGGATTAATAACGGCAGTGAGTATGATAAAAGCATCAGGCGCCCTCGATATTTTTGCCAACTTTGCCGAACCTATTTCAAACATAATTGGGATTCCGGCTCAAATTATACCGCTTGCAATATTGAAACCGATTTCCGGAAGCGGTTCGATTGCTTTACTCGATAATATATTTAAAAACTTCGGAACAGATACGGATATTGGTAAAATTGCATCGGTAATTATGGGGTCCACTGAAACTACGTTTTATACTCTTACAGTTTATTTTGGTTGTATAGGAGTAAAAAAATTGCGTCATGCAGTTGCTTGTGCGTTGGTTACAGATTTAGTTGCGATAGTATGTTCGACAATTCTTGTTAAGCTTTTTTGAATAATTTTTTGTTTTGTCTAGTACTACCATTAATATAGAATTTATTGGTAAAAATTACCGATTGGACATTTACAATTATAAAAGCACTTAAAATTAACAAAAATCAACAAATCAAGTTATTATGAACAAAAAAAACTTTTTACATAGTTTTTGTTGACAACTTTTGATTCATATGATAGTATATGTGATATAATTTTTTAGTATGATGGAGTTTTTATATTGTAATACTATTAAAATTATGAAAAAAATTGAGATAGAGGGGGTTACTGAATGGACGAATTTGAATTATCAAAAATCGGAAAAGGTGAGTTTGAAGACGAAGTTTCTAAAATATCCGAAATCGAAGATCTTGAATATGTAAGCGGCGGTGCTAATGTTGTTGAGAATGTCAATAACAATCTCGTCCAGACAAGCCGTACCACTAGATGTAACTGTGGTATGTTTAAACCTTTAAATAATGGTGTAAATTTAGACATTTGTGATAACTGCAAATGGGCTGAGGCTGTCTCGGAGGATTCAGTTGTTACGCGTTGCCAGAAACAAATAAAAAATATATGAAATATGAAGAACCCTTTTTGCCAAAAGCTAGAGGGTTCTTTTTATGCAGAAATAAAGTGTTTATATTCAGGTATGTAAAAATAAAGAGCAAGGTTGTGATTAGGAACAAATAAAATTTGACGGACTTACATAAAGAGTTTATTTAATGAGATTTTCAGGTATCGCTAGATATTGGGTAAATCAAAACGGAATAAATTTAGATGTATGAAATTGTATGTGTAAAAACTATAAGTGACTAATCAAAAAATTTAAAATATAAATTTTCTAAACCCGATAAAGCTGTTGAAAGTTTCAATCCCAAAATATTTATATATTATATTTTTAAAAAACTTGATATTTTATTTGTTTTTATGTATAATACCTATTATATCTAAAATTTAATAAGGAGTGAGAATTTTATGTCATATGAGTATAAGTATAAAACTAAAATCGCAAAGCTTATTTCTACATTTTATGCAATAATAGCATCAAATCTCAAATTTATTGACGACTATTTAATAGTTAATAAAGCACCACCATCTGGTCTTAAATATTGCTATGAATTATGGTTAACAATAGCCGAAAGAATGTCTGGAATTAAATTGAAATTATCGTTTAATTCTAGAAAATGGGCAGAAAAATTAAAATTGAGTTTTCAAGAATTTGATAATATATTTAAAAAATCTAAAATACCCAGCGAGTTACAAACTTGTCGAAAAAGTTTAGATGACAAAATAAACCAAATTATTAATGATTTAAAACCACCTAGACAAATAGTTTCTCTCATAAATTCTAAAAAATTAAATTCTAAAGAATACCAAGAAGATAAAATAAATTTAAACATACATTATACATCTGTATCAGAAACACTACAAGAGACATTGCAACAAAAATTAAATGAAATAACTAAAACATAAACATAAAAACTTGACCCATTCTTTAAAATAAGAATGGGATTTTATATTGAAAACTATGTTTCTAAAGGCTGACTTGCTTTCGCATTGAGTTTAAAATCTGCACGAGTTCCATTTAAAAATTCATAGTAACCTTGTGAACCGACCATTGCAGCGTTGTCTCCGCAGTATTTCAAATCAGGTTTAAAGAATTTAAAATTTCTTTTTTTACATTCCGATTCCAAGTTTTTTCTCAGAAGAGAATTGGCTGAAACTCCTCCTGCTATGGATAGTACTGAGTAATTTTTATCACGTGCTGCTCTTATAAAGTTTGTTACCAAACAATCTACCACCGATTTTCTAAAGGAAGCAGACAAATCCTCTACAGGTAACTTTTCTCCTTTTTGAGTTAAGCTGTTTATTATATTCATCATAGCCGTTTTAATTCCGGAAAAACTAAAATCATATGTATTTTCTTCTTTTAAAGGTGTTGGAAGTTTAAAACTATCAGGATTGCCGTTTTGGGCTGTTTTATCCAACGCAATTCCTCCGGGATAGTCCAT
>CAMEMA010000058.1 GCA_945926705.1 uncultured Clostridia bacterium | reverse complement strand
TAAAGTAAGATTATCAAGCTCCATGGTCGAACCCGAGTTTATAACATCTATTACCCCGAATTTACCGGTAATGTTGTCTATTACGTGTGAATTTATTTCAAATGGATTTTCGCTGATATCGTTGTAATAATCACAAAATTTGCATTTTTTCCAAAAGCAACCTTTTCCTTGTAAAAGAATAAATTCTCTTGGAAATTTCTCGGTTATAAGTGCATACCTTGTTTGAACTTTTTTCATTTTCTAATATTTTTCCTTTGCAAATATTTATAACATAATAGTAAAATTATATTTATAAAAAAGCAATAGCCCGGACTTATGTCAGAGCTATTGTTAAATTATTTTGCTTCAGTTATTTTTATTTTATCGTAAGGAACTCTGGATTGACCCGCAACTATGTCACGTATTATTACCGCAGAATTTTCGTTAAGATTTCCGGGACTTACTATTACACTACATTCACCATTTTGAATAGATACTATACATTCACCGAAGCCTTTGGCTTTTATGAGGTTTTCTATATTTGATTCCTGTTGAATATTTTTAGCCAGGGATTCGAGTTGAGTGGTTATATTATTTTTCAGTTCATTGTTTATTTCTGAAGATGAAGCTAAATTTTTTAGCTTTTCTTCGGCCTCTTCACGTGCTTTTTGACGATTTGATTGCGCTTGCGCAAAGTATTTTTTTGTTTCATCAGAAAGAGTTGCGACAGTAGGAGCTATTTCTTCATTTCTTTCTTCTACATGTGAAGTGTTTACGTAACGAGCTTCTCCAAGTTCTTTGGTAGATTCTAGAATTCCTGTGGAATTAAGGCCCTTATCTTCAGAAAATTGCCAGTTTAGATATACAGCCGCTCCCAAAGCAACTACCAATGATGCTAAAATTAATTGACGTTTGTGAAATTTCATTTTTGTTCCTCCAATATTTTTTAATTTCAGAAAATTAAAACCATTTCAATTATCCTGATTTTGTTATACAAACACGTTTAGACGGAATATTTAAAGCTGTTGTAACCGCTTCGGTAATTCTTTGCTTTACTACGGGATTGTCTCCTCCGGAACAAATTACTATCACACCCTTTACCTTAGGCTCTATTTCCGTTACTGCCAAAGCATGTTCAGTTCCCTGACTGTCTTTTATTGTTATGTACTTTTTTTCGCAATCATTACTTTCCTTTTTTCTTGTAATCATTCCTTCAGATTTATCTTCACATGCTTCTTTGTTTTTTCTTTCTTCGGTTGCATATACAGTTTCCGTTGAATTTTCAAATGTCACCATTACTTTTGCTTTTCCCGCTCCCTCAACTTCAGATATGATATTTTCAAGATTTTTCGTTAATTCTTGTTGCTTATTTGATACTGAATTTGAAGTAGTTAATGTTTTTTCTTTTGAAGTATTGGATTTAAAAAATCCTGAAATAGATATCAAAATAAGGCCCGTCAGACCTAAAGCGATAATTATATTTCCTTGATTTTTGGAAGATAGTATTTCCTTTATTTTTTCTTTGATGTCAGATATCTTAAGGCTTGTTTTATCCATATGTTTTACGCCTCCTTTTTTTTAATTTCTTTAATGTTAATATTTTTTAAACAACAATTATTGCTGATTGAATGTTTAAATCATTTTCCAAAGATTTTTTGATTGTATCCTTTGAATTTTTCGAATCCTCAGATATATAAATTTTACACTTGTTCATTATTATGCAGTTGTCCTTGCCAATATCCATTAAAACTTCAATTTTTTTAGGAATAATTCCTATGTTTTTTAAATAGCGACGTATAATGGTTTCGATATTCTTTTGCGTCAAATCATATGTCTGATTTTTTATTTTTTCTTCCATGTGTTTCTTTTTTTTCAATTCTTTTGAATTTAATGTGTTTTTTAATGATATATTTAAGTTATTTTTTAAATTAGGAAGGGGGATTATAAAAGAACATACCACAAAAGTCCCCAAAACCATGTTAAGTATTTTTTCTATTTTCCCGGGAGGAATTAAAAATTCTATTAAAGCAGATATTACTACTGTTACAGATAGGATAGCTGTCCATTCTTTTATTTCGCTCATTTTTTACCTTCCGACTATTATTAAAAGTACTGTTGAAACTAACATTATAATCATTACAAATACAAGTGCTGCAAGCATTATAGACATAACGCTATGTATAGATTTGAAAAGAAAGCAAATTTTTTTAAGATTAAATACATCGCTTATTCCTTGCCCTATATTTAAAAAAATCATCCATATGAAACACTCGATCACTATTGGTAAAAAAATTGCTCCAATTGCTATCATTCCGAAAGCTCCCGCTCCTGATTTAAGCAATTTTAAGCATTGATGAACCGTTTCAAAAGCATCGCTTACTGCTCCTCCTATTATTGGCACGCAACTGTCTATTGTAAATTTTGCTGCTTCAGTTTTTAAATTATCGGCGGATGAAGAAACAATATTTTGAACTGTTAAAATTCCAGTGAAAGTAGAAGCTGAAAACTTAAATAAAGATTTAGATATTTTGTATATCGCAGAACATAATTCATTCAGATTAATTCCCGGAGATACAGAAGAAACAAATGAAATTCCAAGAAGGATATTCATAAAGGGAACAAGAAGATTTCCGGCAAAATATGAAATTATTTGTCCCATTGCTATGATTAGAGTCTGAGATGAAGTTGCGGATACAGGATTACCTGAAATCGCCATAATAGAAGCAATAATGGGAGTTTCATAAAGTATGAATCCGCACGCACTTTTTATTGCCAATGAGCAACTGTTTATGCAGTTTACCATAGGGTTAATCATAGAGGAACAGAGACAAAGAACGCTGACAGATGACATGATATTTTCTATATTTTTGTTTCCAAACGATGTTTTGAGATTTAGAACGATGGTACTTAGAAGTATTATTCCAAGCATAGGAATAATAGATGAAAGGGGAATACAAATTTTTTCCGAAAAGGTTTTTGATATTTCTTCCAATATATTTTCAAAATTAAAGTTTGAAAGTTGTTCCCAACTTGCATTTTTAATTCCTATATTTTTCATTGAATCCAGTGCTTGCTTTGGAATTTGGTCATTTAATTTTTCAATTTCCAAAGATTTATACTGTTCTTCATATATTTTATTTAAACCATTATCACACTGAGCATTTACACAAATATTCGTCGTTAAAATTAAAAATAATAAGGTAATTAAAATTTTTTTCATTAAGTTTTACCTGATTCCGATAAAAATTAAGGACGTTTGGATAATTGTTTCAAATAAAGGAAAAGCAGTAATGAGTATTCCTATTTTTCCGGCAAATTCTACTTTAGAAGCTAGTGAATTTTCGCCGGCATCACGACAAGAATCTGCAGCAAATTGTACGGCAAAACATATACCCAAGGATTTAAAAAGTATCATTGCATATTCTCCCGGAATCTTTGCAAATGACATTATATTATTTATTTTATTTAATACTGGAGAAATCTCTGTTAATACTGCAATTGATAATATTATTCCGGCAATTATATTTATAATAACTGAATATTCCGGAAGATACTTTTTTAAAGATACCGCCACTACAGCTGCACTTAGTGTTAACCCCGCAATTGCAAATATATTCATTTTTCTTACCATCCGTTTTTCAAAGTCCGAATACTGATTTTATTGTTTTAAAGAGTAAATCTATCTGTTGAACAACCATCATAAGTACAACAATTAATCCTGCTAAAGTGGTCATCATCGCTTGTTCTTCACGCCCGGAGCGGATAAGAACCTGATTTAAAACTGCTACTATTATTCCTACCGCCGCTATTTTAAAGATTAAATCTATGTTCATTCAAAAAATCCTCCGAAAAGTTCTTCATATTAAAATCAAAGCAATGGCGAAACTAATGCAAATCCCCAGGATTATTGTAAGTTTTCCTTTAGAATTTAACTTGTTTTGAGCATCTTTAATTTTTATTTGAAACAAATTTATATAATGATTTATGTGACTTATCTGTTCTTGAATATTGTAAGGAGGGACAGGCACAATAATCTTTTTCATTTCCAAGTTCTTTTCCGAAATTTATTATCATTGCGGTTTCATCATTCGTTATTCCCGTCTCATAACTTATGTCTGAAAAGGCATTTTCCCAAGAATTTTCAAAAGAGTTAAATTTAGAATCGGTTAAACATTTATTTAATCGTGTTTCAAGAGGTTTTGGGCATGAATAGTTTTTTAATATTTCGAACAGCGTTTTTCCTGTATATGAAATTTCGCTTTTTAGGTGAATTAAAAAATTTATATAAGAATGTAAAAAACGTACTCTTTTTAAGTATTTTTCGGAAATAGAAATTCCTTTAAGAGTTCCCGATATTATTAAAATAATCAATCCTGCTACTTTAAGCATTTAAATCACACACTTTACAGATATTTTTAATTGAACCAAAAAATTCTGAATTGTTAATGAATACTATGTTTTCAAATGCACCGGAATCCAAAAGCTTTTTTATTTGAGGCTTTCCTAAAAGTTCAGTTTTGTCTTTTGCGTGAACACTTGCAATAATACGCACTCCAGAATTAAGGCTTTGTAGAATGGATAAAGCATCTTTTTCTGAGCCTATTTCGTCACATACTATAACATCGGGCGATAGGCATCTAGTAGCCATCAATATTCCTTCCCCTTTAGGAAAACCTGATAATATGTCACTTAATCCTATATCCATTTGAATATGTCCTTCAAAACAGGAACCGATTTCCATTCTTTCATCGACTATTGTAACTTTTTTAAAAAGTTCTTTATCGGTTGAAATAATTCTTGAGAGGTCTCTTAATATAGTGGTTTTTCCGCAACCGGGTGGGCCTGCTATTAAAACTCCTCCGTTATCCTTTTTAATAAGCTCAAATATTTTTTTTGAACATCCTTTAAATTCACGTGCGATTCTTATATTCAAAGAAGTAATATTTTTTATTCCTTCAATATTTCCGTCTTTTATAATCGCAGTACCGCAAATTCCAACTCTATTTCCGCCGGTTATTGTTATAAAGCCCTTTTTCAATTGTTCTTGAAAACTATATAATGAGTAATTGCACATTATTTTTATACATTGTGAAATATCTTCAGAAGATATTAAGATAGATGAATTTACGAAATAATTATTGTTTTTATATATTATGAGAGGCTGTTTCCCTACTTTTAATCTAATTTCCGTAGCTAAAGATTTTATATTTTCCGGAATATTTTTAAGATTGAATTTTAATTTGGGGCAAAGGCATTCTAATGCATTTTCGAACTTTTCAGAAGAATTTATACTGTCCATATTATTTTCATCCTTGTCCTTGTAATATTAGTAATAAATATGGACAACATTTCTATCTTAGAACAAAAATTGAAAATAAAATATAACTAACTGTTGATTTGTATAGAAAGATAATATATTATTTATTTATGATTTTCTATTTTTATTTAAGCTGATATCAAATCTTAATTTTGGAGATGATTTTTTGAAAAAGATTTTAAAATTTACTTCTTTAATTCTGTGTGCAAGTTTAATGGCGATGTTTTGCGGTTGTTCAAAAAATTCTGAAATAGAAGAGCAAGCTTCTTCTTCTGGCAAAAAGGATTATGATATATTTATATACAATACAGATACAACTATAGGTTCAGATTTTAGAGAAATGTGCGATGAGTACACCAAAAGGACGGGGGTTATAATAAGGACTGTTACTCCTTCTGAAGTAGAAAATAATTTTGATAATTTGAGAAATTATTTAAGTGGAGAATATCCTCCCGATATTTTCAGTGTGAGTAGTCTTTCGGAATTAAGTACGCTCAAAAATGATTCTCAAATTTGGGATTTCAGCAATGCGACCGAAGAATCTTTTAAAAACGTTGCTAATGCCATTCCTGAAAGTTTGCGTTTAAGTTCAAATACTACAGATAATTTCGGTATACCATATACTGTAGAAGGGTATGGATTTTTAGTAGACCCAAAAATGATTGCATCGATTTTTGGAGGAGATAAATACAGAAAAGTTATTGATGATCTTCAAACATGTAACTATGAAGAATTTATGAATTTTGTTGAATCTATAAAGTTATTAATTAATTATTGTTGATAATTTCGAGTTAAAATTCATCCATAAAATTTTCATTACCATTACCAACATCCCAAATAGCACATCCTGCAAGACCGAGAGTTTTACTTAAATTGAGTCTTTCTTTCAAAAACTTTCTTGTTGGATAAATCGCTATAAATTCTTTTTGTCCTTCATTAATTTCGATTAAATGTTCACATTCAACTTCATTCCAAATAAGTTTTTCATTTGTAGAACCCATAACAAAATTAGAAAATTTCTCGGAATCAATAACTGACCCTTTTTCTTTTTCTTTTTTGGGGAGGGCAAATCCATTAAAAGGCAACCCAAGTAAAATTTTTTGTAATAACTCGTTTTTATTATCTTTCGTCATGTCAACATAATATTCAACTGATTCTTTTATCCAAGTTAAAGGAGCATTAAATATTTTATTGG
>CAMEMA010000057.1 GCA_945926705.1 uncultured Clostridia bacterium | reverse complement strand
ATTATAAAGAAGGTGATTGAAACATGAAAAAAGTTTCTTGGGCGGGAATATTGGCTTTATTTTCGGTGGTAATATGTATAGTTTGTCTTATATATGTAGTTGAAGCCTCTGACAAAGCAAAAGAATATGTTGAAGAAATTCAAGCAGCTGTTACGAAACCCGATTATGAGTACGCAAAGTTAAAAGCTCAAGAACTTGATGAATTTTGGAAAAAAAAGCATACTTTTCTTTCGATGATTGTTCATCATAAAAACTTGGAAGAAATAGAAGAATCAGTTGAACTTATAAAAACTTCTCTTGAAAATATAAATGAAGATAATTGTATTGATTGCGAAATGGAAAATACAAGGGCGTTATCAAGAATTAAACATTTAAGAGATGTAGAATTGCCTTCAATATCTAATATATTTTGAAAAATTTCCAAACTTTATTTTTGGGTAAAAAAAGACCGCCGATAATTTGGCGGTTATTTAACATATACACAGCATTAAATAAGATTATTTATTGTCTTCTACAGGATTTATGGTTAAAAAATCAGTAAAACCAGTCATGTCAAAGACTTCCATAATATCAGGTTTGACGTTAATGATAGTCATTTTTGCATTTTCCAAAGCATTTATTCTTTTTTGAGCATAAAGAATGGTTCTCAAACCGGCGCTGCTCAAATATTCTACGCCGGAAAAATCCAAAGTCAAATCTTTTTCTCCTTCTGCAAATCCTTTATCTAAAACAATCTGTAAGTCAGGAGCGGTCTGAGTATCAACTCTTCCCGAAATATGGTAAATTGATTTTCCTTCATTAGTTTCTTTGCTGATTTCCATCTCAAAATACCTCCTATTTTGTTTTTTTGGTTATTGTTAAATTGTTTTTTCCGCTCATATATACATATTCAACATTATCCATAAGCTTGTTGACTATGAATATACCTAAACCGCCGATTTTTCTGTTTTCGATTTTTTCTTTAATATTAGGTGCCGATACTAAAGTAGGATTAAATGGAATACCCTGGTCTATGAATTTTATTTTTAGAATTCCATTATCTGGGATATATATAATATTTACATTTATATATCCGCAAGAATTGGGATAGGCGTAAGTGGCAATGTTAACAAAGATTTCTTCACTGGCGATAATTATGTGGTTTATTATCTTATTTGGAATATCTAATTTTTCCATAAAATTACGCAAATAATCATGCAGGACATGCCAATCGGCAATTTCAGCGGATACGATTAAATTTTTTTCTTCCACAAATCATTCCGCCTTTCTCCAATTACTACGATTAATATTATATAGCATTTATTATTATAATTCAATACTTTAATTGATTTTTTTGTTAAAATATTTAATTAGGATGTGAATTTCACATTTTTAAACATTTTCCACAATATTTTCAACATTTTAGCATAAGCAATTCCGACAATGCTCGTTTTTAAATTATTATTTATGTATTTAAGATACACTTTAGCCATTTATTGCTATAAATAACTCACTTTTCCCACTATTTCTCCGTTTTTAAAGTAAATTCTAGGTACACGTTTTCCTATAAGACATACAATTTCGTAATTTATGGTATTTATTCGCTGTGCCAATTCATCCACAGAAAGGAATTCATTTTCAGACATTCCGAAAACAGTAACCTCGTCTCCTTCTTTTACATCGGGAATATTTGTGACGTCAAGCATAAGTTGGTCCATACAAACTCTTCCCACGACAGGAACACGTTTTTTACAGACAATCATTTGAGCATTGTTTGAAAAACGAAGTGAATATCCATCGGCGTAACCAATAGAAACGGAAGCTACTTTCATTTCGTGTTCCGATTTAAAGGTACGACCATAACTTATACTTACGCCTGAAGGTATGGTTTTGACTTGCGAAACAACTGTTTTAAGTTGCATTAAAGGTTTTAATTTTATCTTATTTTTTAATTCTTCTGATGGGTATAATCCGTAAAGTATTACTCCGGCTCTTACCATATCAAGATGCATCTCGGGAAAACTTATTATTCCACCGCTGTTGCAGCAATGTTTTATGGGGATTTCGATTCCTTTCTCTTCAAGGTTTTTAATTATTGATTTAAAATTTTGAAATTGCATAATCGTGTAATCGTAATTATTTGATACATCATCTGAAACGGAAAAATGAGTGAAAATTCCTTCAAATTCAAGTTCAGGTATGTTATTTTTTATATTTTCAATTTCTGAAACTGATTTTTTTATATCTTTTTCAGTTTGACTGAAAAAACCTATTCTGCTCATTCCCGTGTCGATTTTTAAATGAATTTTAAGTTTAAAATTTGATTTTCTGCATCTTTTGCAAAGTTCTAGTGCATATTCATAAGAGAAAACTGATTGAGAAATATCATATTTATAGAGAAATTCTGCCATGTCGGGGTCTGTGTACCCAAAAATCAGTATGGGTTTCTTAGCTCCGTTTTTCCTAAGTTGTATGGCTTCGTCTATGTTTGAAACACCATACCAATCTGCACCCAATCTTTCGTATTCCTTGACCAAAAAACCTGCTCCGTGACCGTAAGCATCGGCTTTTAGGACACATAAAAGTTTTGTGTTTTTTGACAATTTGCTTTTTATACTGTTAAAATTATACTCAAGAGCATTTAAATCTATTTCTGCCCAACTGCGTTTTGAAAAACTTTCCAATTTAAGAATCTCCAATCTTTGATATAGTATATTTTATGTTATATCACATTTGTATCGATGTTAAAATAATATTTGTAAGATTAATTGTATAAAACCAAAAACACAAAATAAGAAATTTATTTTTGAAATCAATTATGAAATTTTTTTCATAATTTTTAAGTTAAATGTAGTAAAAAGGAATAATTATGAATATAGGAAACGTTAAAATAAATGGAATTGCTGCGCTCGCTCCTATGGCAGGGGTTACGGATAAAGCTTTCAGGGAAGTTTGTGCACTCTGCGGAGCGGCTTATTTTACAAGTGAAATGATAAGCACTAAAGGTCTTATTTACAACAGTAAAAAAACTTTTGAGCTTATGAACCGTTCAAAATATGATAATCCATTTGCTATACAGTTATTTGGAAATACTCCTTCGGATTTTTCGCAAGCAATTAATATTATTGCGGAAAATGGAATTTTACCGGACATTATAGACATAAATATGGGATGTCCGGCTACGAAGATAGTTAAAGAAAATTCAGGTTCAGCTTTGATGAGAAATCCCGATTTGTGTGGTGAAATTGTCCGAGCAAGCAAATCTGTTTCTCCGGTACCGGTGACTGTAAAAATTCGTTCCGGATGGAATAGCAAAACAGTTAACGCTGTAGAAGTTGCAAAAATATGTGAACTTGCCGGAGCAGATGCGATAACTATACATGGAAGAACAAAGGAACAAGGATATTCCGGAAAAAGTGATTTAGAAATTATAAAACAAGTTAAAGAAAATATAAAAATCCCTGTTATAGGAAACGGAGATATAGTAGATTTAGCTTCGGCCAAACGATTAATGGAATTTACCAATTGTGATATGGTTACAGTAGGAAGAGCATCGATTGGTAACCCTTGGATTTTTTCAGAAATAAATAAGGGAATTATTGAAAATCAAAAATGGATTGCGCCTTCAATTAAAGAAAAAATCGAAATAATAAAAATGCACATTCAGAAAATTTGTACGTATAAAGGTCAGGAAAGAGGAATTAAAGAGGTCAGAAAGCATATGGCTTCATATATTAAAGATATTCCAAATGCGGCAAAATACAGAAAAATCGTGTTTCAAGCGGAAAGTATGGAAGAAATTTTTACTTTATGTGAAAAAATATCTGATATATCAATATAAAACCGTATTTTATTAAAAATTAAATATTATAGTTTTTAAATTGTATATCCAGAAAATTGTTTATAAAGTTTTCATTCAGAAAAATTTCGTATTCTTTTGAATTTTTCATTTCTTTTATCTTTGCTTTTCCGGATTGAATTTCTTCATCTCCGAGTACTAAAGTGTATCGGGAGTTTATCTTGTCTGCATACTTCATTTGGGATTTTAAGTTTCTGTTCATGATGTCTGTTTCCGCAAAAATAGATGAACGTCTTAGAATTTCGCAGAGTTCTAAGGCTTTTGGAACAGCTTTTTCACCGAGCGGAGCTATATAAATTTCAGGGGAAGAAGGTTTTTCGAAAAATGCATTTTGTTTTTTCATAACCATAAGAATTCTTTCGATTCCCATGCCGAATCCTATAGCGGGTAAAGAAGGACCTCCTAAAATTTCAGATAGGTCGTCGTATCGCCCTCCTCCGCATAAAGTAAGATTTGTTCCGTCGATATTACATACGAATTCAAATACCGTTTTTGAATAATAATCTAATCCTCTTACAATTTCCGGATTGATTTTGTAGTTTATTTTTACGCTTTTCAAAAGAGTTTTTAATTTTTCAAAATGCGAGGAACATTTTTCACAAATATAATCCAATATTACAGGAGCTCCTTTGCAAATTTCACCGCATTCGGGATTTTTGCAATCAAATATACGCATTGGATTTCTGTAAAGCCTATCTTTGCATGTTTGACAAAGTTTACTACTATGTATTTCAAAATAATTTTTGAGAGCTTCATTAAATTTTTTTCTGCAACACGGACATCCTATTGAATTTATTTCTAAACTTACTGAGTTAATACCCAGTCTCTTTAAAATGGAGTCTGCTGTGCATATCAGTTGAATATCTGCAAGAACGTCTGATGCTCCTATAATTTCCAAACCAAATTGAAAAAATTCCCGATATCTTCCTGATTGAGGTTTTTCGTACCTATAGCATGATGAAACATACATCAATTTTAACGGTAGGGGATTGTTATGAAGTCCGTTTTCCAAAACCGCTCTTAAAACACCGGCAGTACCTTCAGGTCTTAAGGTAACTGAGCGGTTACCTTTATCATTGAAAGTGTACATTTCTTTTTCCACAACATCTGAAGTATCTCCGACGGAACGTTCAAAAAGTTCTGTATGTTCCAAAATAGGGGTACGGATGGATTTAAATCCATAGAGCTCTGCTTCTTCTTTCATTATTTTTTCCACTGTTTCCCATTCTTTGCTTTCTTGTGGAAGTACATCTTGCATTCCTCTGATTCTTTTAGTAATAATATTCAAGATAAACACCCTTTTCGTTTTATAAAATAAGGACCTCTCTGAGCCTATTATAAAATCAGAGAAGCCTGTAATATCAATTATGTTAGAATTTGACTAAATCATCGGTCTTCCGATATTTCTCCAGTCAAGATCTCCTCTTTCGAGACCGTGAATCAACACTTCTGCAGTAGCGATGTTTGTAGCTACCGGAATTGTATGTACGTCACAAAGTCTTAAAAGGTCTTCTTCGGATTTTCCCATAAGTTCAGGATGTACGGCGTCACGGAAGAATATTGCCATGTCAATTTCTCCGCAAGAAATTCTGGAAGATATTTGTTGACAACCTCCCTGAGAACCGCCTAAAAACTTAATTACCCTAAGACCGGTTGCTTCGGAAACGAGCTTACCGGTAGCGGCAGTAGCGCACAGCTTATGTCTGCTGAGAACTCCACAGTATGCTATACAAAATCTCACCATAAGTTCTTTTTTTGCGTCTTGAGCAACAAGAGCGATGTTCATTTATTTTTTCCTCCTAAATAATTTATATTACTAAATTTTTCAAAATTCTGCATAAATATACTTTAAATTGAAAAACTTTAATGAGCATACAAATCATATTATACTACATTTTATAAAATTATTTCAATCTTTATAAAAAATTCGATTTAGTACTCACTCCTTTTCTGTTGAATACATTTATTAAAAAAAGATTATTTCTATTTATGGGTTATGTTACCACATTTCCAGAAAATTGTCAATTTTTTTATTATATTTTTTATCGATAAAATTCGACTCTTCTACAAATTAATGTAATTTTTTGAAAATTTAAAATATAAAAAATATGTTAAAGAATTGAATTTAGAATATCAGATAATTGTTTTTTTAATAATTTTTTTACTTTTGGGAATTAAGTCCAAAATATTCATTCATTATATCTCTTGCAACGTTTTTTGAGACCAGTCCGCTTTTCCCGTGTGCAATCACAACTGAAATTGCAATTTTAGGGTCATCATACGGGGCGAAACATATAAACGTGGTATGGTCTGAACCTGAGTTCTGAGCGGTACCCGTTTTTGCGGCTATAGGAATGGGATAACTTGAAAAGTCGCGTGCAGTTCCGCTAAGAGCAACTTCTCGCATTCCTTCTTTTACAGCGTTCAAATTTTCTTCTGAAATACCTACATCCTCAACAAGTTCAGGAGTATATTCCTTTATAATTTTATTTCTCGAATAATCGGTGACTTTACTTACAAGATGAGTTTTATATCGCTTTCCTCCGTTTGCTATTGTAGCTGTGTAAGCTGCAAGCTGAATGGGTGTCAGCATGTTGTCAGATTGTCCTATTGCTGCCTGAGAAGAGCCCGATTCATACCATTTTGCTCCCACATTTTCGCAATGCTCCGGACCTGCTAAAACTCCTTTGCTTTCGCTTATTTCTTTG